>NC_008255.1:0-120000 GCF_000014145.1 Cytophaga hutchinsonii ATCC 33406
CAAATGGTGTACCAGTGAACCGTGGGTTTAGATATAACTACGGATATTATGAAAACGAAGCAGCTGCAAAAGAGAAAAATTTCTTTCAGAAAATAGTAGAGAAGTTATGAGTTTTCTAAAATCATTATTCAGCAAGCCGCAGCATGCAACGGAAGACTGGCTCTTTGTTGATATGCATTCGCACCTGATACCGGGCATTGATGATGGTTCAAAAAGCATGGAAGAATCTTTATCATTGATTCAGGAATTTAAAAAATTAGGTTATAAAAAAATCATTACCACCCCGCACATCATGGGGGATTTTTTTAAAAATTCGAAAGAAACAATATTCCCGGGGCTAATTGAATTAAGAGCAAGTATAGCAGAAGCCGGCATTGATATTGAAATAGAAGCCGCAGCAGAATATTATTTAGACGAATGGTTTATAGAAAAACTGGAACGGAATGAACCGCTGCTAAAGTTAGGGGGCAATTATGTTCTGTTTGAAACTTCTTACATGAACAGGCCGACACAACTTCATCAGGCAATTTTTTTAATGCGTTCATTGGGTTATATACCTGTGTTGGCACACCCTGAAAGATATACGTATTTATATGAGGATTTCAAACTGTTTAAAGAAATCTATGAGATGGATGTGCTGTTTCAGATTAATTTAAATTCGTTGGCTGGTTACTATTCTAAAACAGCTAAACTATATGCTGAAAAATTAATTGATAACAACATGGTAGATTTTGTTGGCACCGATTGCCACGGACAAAGACATATAGATGTACTGGCGAAAGTTAAAGTGTCAAACTATTATCAAAAGCTTCAAAAATTAAGTATTTTAAATAACACATTGATTTCATGATTCTCGTAACGGGTGCAAATGGTTTGGTAGGAAGTTTTCTTTGTAACGAATTAGCAGGGAAAGGGTATCGTGTAAAAGCGTTGGTTCGTGAAAAGTCAGATACATCTTTATTGAAAGCAGTTGCAGGAAGCATTGAACTTGTTTATGGAGATATTACGGATGCGGGCTCTTTAGTGGATGCCATGGAAGATGTAATGTGTGTGGTGCATACGGCGGCTGTTATATCTTTTTGGAATAAAAAAAATAAAGAAATGTATCAGACAAATGTAGTCGGTACAAGAAATGTTGTGGATGTTGCACTCGAAAAAGGTGTAAAAAAAATGATTCATATCAGTTCCATTGCAGCGATAGGAAGAAAGGCAACAGATACACGCATCGATGAAAAAAACAATTGGGAAGAATCTGCTGTAAATACGGCATACGCAGTAACCAAACACCAGGCAGAACTTGAGATCTTCCGGGCTGTTGAAGAAGGGCTGCATGCTGTGATTATTAACCCATCGGTTATATTAGGTCCGGGTTTAAAAGGTACAAGCAGTGTACGTTTGTTTGAGTATGTTCAGCAAAAAGGCAAATTCTATACGGATGGCGACTTAAACTATGTAGATGTACGGGACGTGGTTGAAAGCATTGAATATTTCATTTCGCATGAAACGCCGGCCGGAGAGCGCTACATTCTTAACGGAGGA
Source organism: Cytophaga hutchinsonii ATCC 33406 (assembly GCF_000014145.1). NCBI lineage: Bacteria > Pseudomonadati > Bacteroidota > Cytophagia > Cytophagales > Cytophagaceae > Cytophaga > Cytophaga hutchinsonii. The sequence continues at coordinate 1,540 of NC_008255.1, forward strand.
ACGGTTAGCTTTAAAACATTTTTTGAAAAGATAGCAGAGATGCTGCATACAAATCCTCCGTCCGTGAAGGCTTCAGACTGGATGAAGCAGATTGTGTGGAGAGTAGAGGCAATCAAAGCCTTTATTACAGGCAAGGAACCATTAATAACCAAAAGCACCGCCAGAACAGCAACAAATAAATTTGAATACAGTGCAGATAAAATCATGCAGCTCAGCCAAAGATCATTCAGGCCTTTGCAGGATACCATTTACTGGACCTGTAAACAGCTTTTTTAGCCGTTTTGTCCATGCTTTTAGCCCAAAATTCAAATTTTTATGCATGTTTATAACTAAATCATACAGGTATAAATGAATTAATTTTTAATTTTTTAGCTTTAAGTATAATCACAGCGTATATACATAAAATTGTGAGACTATGGCCAGACAAAATAAACGACAATCAGATGATCGGGAATTGGCCAGAAAATTTGAGGAACTTCTGAAAGAAGGAACTCCTGGCTTTTTTGACGTAAGTGTTTACGAAAGCATCATCCAATACTATCTAGAAGGAACAAAATTCAGAAAAGCACACAGAACATGTGATATTGCTATGGAGCAGCATCCGTATTCTGTAGAAATTATGTTGCTTAAGGTTCAGGTATTAATGCAGATGACACAATTTGAAGAAGCATTAGAGATACTTGACAGAGCACAGCTATATCAACCCAACGATACCGACATTCAATTGCTGCGTGCCAATATCATGGCTCAGCAGGATGATTTTGAAGGGGCAATTGAATTGCTTGAAGAGATACTTACGCTTGCCGAAGAGAAAGATGAAATACATTACCACATGGGTGTAATTTATCAGGATATGGGTAACTTTGAAGAATCAATCAATCACCTGAAGGAGGCAATTATGCTGAACTCTCAGCACGAAGATGCCATCTATGAATTGTCCTATAGCCTGGAAGTACTTGACCGCCTGGAAGAGAGTATAGACTTCTTTAAACAGTTAATTGAAAAAGATCCGTATTCACATTTTGCATGGTTCTGCCTCGGGGTATCGTATTTCAAGCAAGGTAAGCTGGATGAGGCACTGGATGCATATGAATTTGTAATAGCGATTAACGATAAGTACTCTTCCGCGTATTACAACATCGGGGAATGTTATGTGTACAAAAATGAATATGAGAAAGCGCTTGAGTATTTCTTCCAGACCATGGATATGGAAGATAAAACGGCAGATGTTTTTTACAACATAGGTTTTTGTTACGAGCATTTGGGCATGCACCCGAAAGCCATTGAGTTTTACCGCAAAGCATCCAAAGCCGATGCGTACTTCCATGAAGCATACTATGGAATAGGCAAGTGCCTGGAAGCACAGGATAAATCCTACGAATCCATTCATTTCTTCAAAAGAGCGTTAAAGCTGGATGAAGCCAATGCTGAATACTGGCTTGCAAAAGCGAATGCGGAATATAAAACGGGCAACATCATTTCGAGTCTGGAAGCATTTGAAGAAGCCTGTGTATTAGAGCCTTCCAATCCGGAAGTATGGAAAAACTGGTCGTTTGTACACTATGAAAGTGGTGATATGGACAAGGCAATCGATTTAATCAATGCCGGGATTGATGAAATGCCTGGTAACGCAGATTTATATTATCGTGCTGTAGCATACCTGATTACAGCAGGAAGGTATAAAGAGGCATTTAATTATCTGGAAAATGCATTAACTTTAAACTTCGATAGCCATACGGTGTTGTTTGAATTTTTCCCTAAATTGGAAACTCAAAAGGCATTATTCAGAATTATAGATCAATACAGAAATAAATAAAATGTACCAAAATTTTACCCTTTCTAAGGTTCCTGAGAGAACAACTAAGCCACGCGAGTCTGGTTTTACAATGGTGATGGATAAAGGCTTAAGTTGCCGGGAAGTAGAAGACATGCTTTCTGTCTCCAGTAACTATATTGATATCGTAAAACTTGGTTGGGCAACCTCATTTGTAACACCGACATTAAAAGAAAAATTAGCATTATATAAATCAGCAGGTATTCCATGCTATTTAGGAGGCACCTTATTTGAAGCATTTATTGTAAGAGATCAGTTTGATGATTACAGAAAATTGCTTGATAAATATGATTTAGGTTATGCAGAAGTATCTGACGGATCTATTGAATTGGGACACGCTGAAAAATGCGAATACATTGCCAAGCTTGCCAAGCAGGTGACTGTATTATCAGAAGTGGGCTCTAAGGATGCAGAAAAAATTATTCCGCCATCTAAGTGGATCAAACTGATGAATACAGAGCTGGAAGCTGGTGCATGGAAAGTAATCGGTGAAGCTCGTGAAGCGGGCAACGTAGGTCTTTTCCGTTCCACAGGTGAAGTTCGTTCGGGTTTGGTGGAGGATATTTTAAGTGCAGTGCCGGTTGAAAAGATTATCTGGGAAGCGCCTCAGAAAGAACAGCAGGTGTTTTTTGTAAAACTGTGCGGTGCAAATGTAAACTTAGGAAACATTGCTCCCAATGAATTGATCCCGCTTGAAACGGTTCGTTTAGGATTGAGAAGCGATACGTTTCATCACTTTATTGATAAGCTATAAGCAGGTACCATGATTGAATTCTTAAAACTTGCTGCCGACTGGTTTCTGCATTTGGATGCACATTTAGGCGAATTGGTTTCTAACTACGGTACCTTAGTATATCTGATCCTCTTTCTTGTAATTTTTACAGAAACAGGTTTGGTTGTAATGCCGTTTCTTCCGGGTGATTCGTTACTGTTTGCTGCAGGCATGCTGGCATCTTTAGGCGACCTGAATCCATGGCTGCTAATTATATTACTGATCATTGCAGCGATTCTGGGAGATACGGTAAATTACCACATTGGCAAATATATCGGGCCGAAAGTATTTACCGATGCAGTGCCTACAAACTTTTTCATGCGTTTATTGAAAAAGGAACACCTTGAAAAGGCTCAGGCGTTTTACGAAAAACATGGCGGCAAAACCATTATCATGGCACGCTTTGTTCCCATTGTTCGTACGTTTGCACCCTTCGTTGCCGGGGTGAGCAAGATGAATTATTCCCGCTTTATTACATACAATATTGTAGGAGGCGTCATCTGGGTTACCGGATTAACATTAGCCGGATATTATTTAGCAGAATTTGAATTCGTCAGAAAAAACTTTGAAAAAGTGATTTTTGCAATCATTCTTATTTCTGTACTGCCAATCGTAGTAGAATTCTTCCGGAACAAAAAAGCAGCATAAAAACACACATACAATGACAAGCCCTTTCGAAACGTAGAAAGGGCTTTTTCATTTATATAAAACCGCAAGCAACAATATGAAGACATACGGTTTAATTGGATTTCGCTTATCACATTCTTTTTCAAAAAAATACTTTACTGAAAAATTTCTAAAGGAAGGAATTGAAGATTGCGTATACGAAAATTTTCAATTAGATACGGTAAAGGAATTTTCAGCACTGCTTCGTACAGACGCCAACCTGAAAGGGTTCAACGTTACCATTCCATATAAAGAAGAAATCATTCCTTTCCTGAATGACCTGGATGCTGCAGCAAAAGAAATCGGTGCGGTTAATGTCATTAAGATTCAGGAAGACGGGACACTGATCGGATACAATTCGGATTATTACGGTTTTAAAACATCACTCGAAACATTTATCCCGAAGGAAGTGTCTCATAAAGCGCTTGTATTAGGTACCGGCGGTGCCGCTAAAGCGGTTGTAACAGCGCTTAATCATTTAGGCATACCATATCAGTACGTTTCACGCAATAAGTCGGCACAAAGCCTCAGCTACGAAGAACTGGATCAAAATGTCATGCAGGAATATACACTTGTAGTGAATACATCCCCATTGGGCATGTATCCGGAGGTTGATTCTTTCCCGGCAATTCCATATGAATTTTTGGATAGCAGGCATTACCTGTACGACCTGGTATATAATCCGGAAGAAACCCTGTTTATGAAAAAAGGAATTGCCCGGGGCGCACACGTGATGAATGGTTTGCCCATGCTGATCGGGCAGGCAGAAAAAGCCTGGGAGATCTGGAACTCAAAGTAAAAAATGAGAATGGATTTAAAATAAAAATGTCCCTGCTATTTAGCAGGGACATTTTTATTAAATGTTGTATTGGTTAATACTAGAAAATGAAACCTAAACGAAGACCAGCTGTTAAGCTTGGCGCTAAGTTGAATGTACCACCTGTAGATTTAGTTTCAACAGTATTTGTTGCACCACCGCCAGCAGGAGTAGTTTCATCTTTTGTTTTGCCTTCTTTAGAAGCTACAAAGCCCCATCCGAATTCAGCACCAAGGTATACTTTTTCTACAAAGTAGTAGTCAGCACCTGAAACGGCACGTAATCCGAAACCGAAAGAAGCGTTATCACCTGCAGTATTGAAACCTTTTGTCTGTCTTTTTTGACCATCAACAAATGTGTTACCATCTGAATTTTCCCATTTAGTAGAAGCACCGACTTTCTGGAATAAAAGATCAGCACCTACGTATGTAGAAAGACGGCCTGTACCTGTAAAGTGTTTTTCAAGACCAGCGTTTAAATCAAATCGAGAATAAGCATCTCTTGCAAAACCTTCTCCAGAACCTGGATTAGCTTCATAGTATCTGTTTTTTTCAGCAGTTTGTGTAAAGCCAAATCCAATACGCAATGCAACTTGATCCTGTAAGAAATAACGGAATTTTAATTGTGGACTAACACCACCAAATGCGCTGTTTTGCAAACTTGTTGGGTTAGCACCAATACCGCCAGCAAGAAAGCCGATTTCAGCAAGTACATCACCAGCACCCGGCTTGTAAGCTCTTGTTACAGGAACAGTTGTTGTTGTAGTAACAGTTGTTTCCTGTTGTGCATTTGCCGCTAATGTGAACGCTAAAAGCGAAGCAATAGTAATAATTTTTTTCATAGTTTTTAAAATTGGTTAATTAAAAATTATACGATTTAAGCCGTCAAGTTATAGAACTAAAATCATTTATACAAAAAACAGGGAAAGAAACATAAAACAAAGATCTGCGTATATATACCCCCATTTTTTAACGCATACCCGTATTAAAAAACGTATTTATTTTAAACTATATTCGATAACTTACTGTTTCTATTATTTAACAACGTAACATACTGTGGCTTTCAATCTGACTTCAAAATACGAACCGACAGGCGACCAGCCCGCTGCTATCAAACAGCTTGTTGAAGGTGTGGAACGCAACGATCCCGCCCAGGTATTATTAGGCGTTACAGGATCCGGTAAAACATTTACCATGGCCAATGTGATTCAGCAGACACAAAAACCAACACTTGTATTAAGTCATAATAAAACACTGGCTGCACAATTGTATGGTGAGTTCAAACAGTTTTTTCCGGAGAATTTAGTTGAATATTTTATTTCGTACTACGATTACTATCAGCCGGAAGCATTCATGCCTACTTCGGGTTTGTATATCGAAAAAGATTTAGCGATCAACCAGGAAATAGAAAAACTCCGCTTAAGCGCAACGTCTTCGTTGATGTCAGGGCGGAGAGATATTATTGTTGTTGCGTCTGTATCCTGCATCTACGGTATCGGTAATCCCGAAGAATTCAGAAAAAGTATTGTTGTATTGCATAAAGGGCAACAGATAAACAGAAATAAACTGTTGTATTCCTTTGTTGAAATTTTATATAACCGAACCACGCGCGACTTTACACGCGGCACATTCCGTGTAACCGGCGATACCGTTGACGTATATCCGGCGTATGCAGATATCGCATACCGCATACAGATGTGGGGCGATGAAGTGGAGTCTATTCAGATGATTGAACCGGAAACAGGTAAGCGGATCAGCGAACAAAAAAGTTTAACCTTATTTCCGGCCAACTTATTTGTTACAGGCAAAGACTCGCTGAACAATGCCATTCATCACATTCAGGATGACTTGATGAAACAGGTGCAGCTGTTTGAAATGGAGAAGCGGTATGGAGAAGCAAAACGGATACAGGAACGGACAGAATTTGATATTGAGATGATGCGCGAACTGGGTTATTGCTCCGGCATCGAAAATTATTCCAGGTATTTTGATGGCAGGATGCCTGGCCAGCGTCCATTCTGCCTGATCGATTATTTCCCCGATGATTTTTTACTCGTTGTAGATGAAAGCCACGTTACCATACCGCAGATCCGTGCCATGTTTGGCGGGGACCGCGCGCGTAAAACAAACCTGGTAGAATACGGTTTCCGTTTACCATCAGCTATGGATAACCGTCCGCTTACGTTTGATGAATTTGAATCCATAAACACACAGGCAATCTATGTGAGCGCAACGCCGGCTGATTATGAGTTGCAGCGCTCTGAAGGCGCGGTCGTGGAACAGATCATCCGGCCTACAGGATTGCTGGACCCGCAAATATTTATTAAACCAACGGTAAACCAGATCGATGATCTGCTGGACGAAATCCAGGAGCGGATTGAAATGGGCGACCGTATTCTGGTCACAACGTTAACAAAACGTATGGCAGAAGAATTAACAAAATTTCTGGACGGTGTTGGAGTGCGCACCCGTTACATACATTCAGAAGTGAAGACACTGGATCGGGTAGAAATATTGCGTGAGTTACGCCTGGGTGTTTTTGATGTATTGGTTGGCGTGAACTTGTTACGGGAAGGCCTTGATTTACCGGAGGTTTCATTGGTCGCCATCATGGACGCAGATAAAGAAGGGTTTTTACGGAACGTGCGTTCGCTGGTTCAGACAATCGGCCGTGCTGCCCGGAACAGCAACGGCAAAGTAATCATGTATGCAGATAAAATTACAGCATCCATGCAGCAGGCCATAGATGAGACAAGCCGGAGACGTGCAACGCAGCTTGCCTACAACGAATTGCATGGCATTACACCGATCACAGTCAACAAATCCAAGGATGAAATTATGGGTCAGACAAAAGTGGCTGATTCAAATAAATTCAACAAGCAATATATTGAACCGGAAGGCGAACCTTCGTTAGCAGCCGATCCGGTAGTGGCTATGTTGAATAAAACAGAGCTCACGAAGATGATCGACAGAGCCAAGAAAGATATGGACAAAGCTGCGAAAGATCTTGACTTCGTAGAAGCAGCCCGCTACAGGGATGAAATGTTTGCCCTGCAGAAAATAATTGATTCAAAATAGTCTGTACGCCGACATGAATTTTAAGCCGTGGTTCGGTAACTACTTCCGCCGCGGCGTACGCTTGTTTTCTACGCTTTGCGCCATGGTTTGGTACGTTTAAGTGTCTGTATTTAATTTATAAGAATGAATCATACCTCACGTAAACTACCAGCCATTAATAGTCTGTGGCAAACAGAACATTACACTAAACCATTTGGTCTCTGGATACGCTTTTAAGTTATGAATTTTACCGCACTGGATTTTGAAACAGCAAACACGCATAAAACAAGTATTTGTGCCGTTGGCATGGCTATTGTTGAAGACGGGAAAGTGGTTAAAACAATTTCCAAATTAATTAAACCTGTACCTGATTTTTATAGTTACTGGAATGTGCAGATCCATGGCATTACACCTGACATGACGGCTGACGCACCCTATTTCATTGATGTGTGGCAGGAATTAAAACAATACATCGATTACTCAACACTTGTGGCACACAATGCAGCTTTTGATGTGGGCGCATTGAGAAGTATACTAACCACACACGAAGTCTCCTTTCCTAAAACAGATTATTTCTGTTCGTGTTCAGTAAGCCGCAAGGTATTCAAAGAAATTGAAAATCATAAACTGTCAACCGTATGCCGGCACATTGATGTGCCGCTGAATCACCACGAAGCAGAGAGCGATGCAATCGGCGCGGCGCAGATTATTATTAAAGCCGGTGAACGCCTGGGCGCTAATTCGATTGAAGAGCTGATGGCTATGCTGAAGATGAAACTGAAGGTGTTTTGATTTATACCATCTGTAAAGTTTTAAACCTCGATATGGCAATAGCTGTACAAAGGTTTTGGAGATTGATTTTTTATGAACGAATCATATATAGATATGAACCTGGATAAATTATTAGAAGCAGTACATTCGAAAGAAACTTTTTCCCAATTTGTCAAAGCATTAAAAGAAGACAAAATGGATGAAGATGCAAAGGAAAAAAATAAACCATCATCGCCCTATGCATCCGGAGCTAATGGTTGGGAGAATGGAGAAATCTCTGCATTTTTAAATGCTGTAGAAAGATATGGCAAAGACAGTAATTCAATAAGCGAAGAACCATCCTGGAAAAATTTTGCTCTTCTATTGTATGCAGGCAAATTTTATGAATAATCACAACTCTTATACTATTCGGGATTGCATGGCATAAACAAAGAGGGCTTTGTGATTCATATCACAAAGCCCTCTTCCAATTAAATCTCTCAGAGATTATTTTTTTATCGTTCCAAACACATAATCCCAAAGCTGGGAAGATACTCCAAAGATCTGTGTATTGTCTTTGTAATGATGAATGGCATGGTTTAACCACAAGTGCTTGAAGAAATTCTTAGGCGGGTTATAAGCATGTACAATAAAATGAACAAAGATGTATGCACAATAGCCAGTAATAAAGCCGGGAAGAAAACCGAATACTTTTGTATTCATCATGGCATAGAAAATACCGAAGAAGACGATTGCAAGCAAAAAGCTCATGATCGGCGGCATGGCCAAACGGTCTTTGTCTTTTGGATATTCGTGGTGTAAACCATGAAGTGCATATTGAACCTTACGTTTGAATTCGTTGGTAGGCTTCATATGAAATAAATATCTGTGTGCGATGTATTCCAATAACGTAAAGGAGAAAAATCCGGAGATGAATAATCCGATCACAAACATTGGCGTTAACTGCGTATAATCGGTATAAACAAAAGCTACGTACAATAAGCCGGCAGCAATGGTCATTAAAATAGTAATCGGAACCGAAATATGCGTACGGGTTAAACGCTCAAGAATCGGGTTATCAAACACCTTTTTTGTTCCGCTATTTTTTGGTTTGATTTTTTCAGCTTGCTGATCCATATTAATTAATTTTATGCAAATTTAGATTAGTATTAAAACTCAAACAAGTATACGGGAGTTTATTTAACAAAAGAATGAGATTTATCAAGCACCTGCTGGTAATATTCCAAATATTTAGGTACTATATGATTGGAATCGAACTCTTTAGCTCTTTCCAGTGCATTTTTTCTGAATTCCTGTAAATTGGCATTATCCAATATGAAAATGGCATTTTTGGCCATTTCCTTCACATCACCCACATTGCTTAAAAAACCCGTTTTCCCTTGAATGTTCAATTCCGGCAATCCGCCGGCATTTGATGAAATAACCGGAACTTCACAAGCCATTGCTTCCAGTGCGGCTAAACCGAAACTTTCTTTTTCAGAAGGCATAATAAAGAGATCGGCTACAGATAGCACTTCTTCCACGGCGTCCAGTTTTCCTAAAAAGCGCACATCGTTGCAAATGCCAAGCTCTCTGCACATACCTTCAATAAGAACCCGCTCGGGGCCATCACCTACAAGCAGTAATTTAGAAGGAACGGTTTGGCGCACAATATTGAAAACAGATACAACATCTTCCACGCGCTTTACCTTTCGGAAGTTGGATGTATGTACGATCAGTTTCTCATCATTCGGGCAAATGGCTTTTTTAAAATGGTCTTTCTTCTGTTTTCTGAATCTTGAAACATCAATAAAGTTTGGTATTGCTTCAATCTCTCTGTGTATGTCAAAATGCTCGAACGTATCTTTTTTAAGATCTTCCGAAACGGCTGTAACGCCGTCTGACTGGTTTATGCAAAACGCTACTACCGGCGCAAACGACGGGTCTTTACCTACTAACGTAATATCTGTACCGTGCAGTGTTGTAATAATGGGAATATAAATACCTTGGGTTTTAAGAATTTCGCGCGCCATAAAAGCTGCCGAAGCGTGGGGGATCGCGTAGTGTACATGCAGCAGATCCAGTTTTTCGTGCTTTACAACATCTACAATCTTGCTTGCAAGAATTACTTCGTACGGTGCAAATTCAAATAACGGGTATGATTTAACGGTTACTTCGTGATAGAAAATATTCTCATGAAAAAAATCCAATCTGTGTGGTTGAGAATATGTAATAAAATGAATCGGGTTACCAAGTTCAGCCAACGCTTTCCCTAATTCTGTTGCTACAACACCACTCCCCCCAAACGTTGGGTAACAAACAATACCTATTTTCATGAACGCGTGATTTTTTTAAATGGCAGAAATGTCAATTTCTACGTTAAATAACAATTAATACAGCCAAATAATTCATAATAATCGGACAATGGCAGAAAATAGGCAGTATTTAATTCATATATAACAATCCCTTAATACAGAAAAATCTTTATTGTTCTCTGAAATTAAGAAGGGATTTATAGATAACCGTTTGAATTTGAGTCCGAATACTTTCCTTTATAAGCTTAGTGTTGTTCGCATCCGGGTATACCCGGTTTGAAAGGAAAATATAAACTAATTCCTGTTCAGGGTCAACCCAGGCACAGGTACCCGTAAATCCGGTATGGCCATAGGTGGAAGCAGAAACTAAATAAGAACATGGTCCGCCGCTGCTTGCCTGGGGTTTATCCCAACCTAAGCCACGTCTGTTTTTTGTTGATTGGGTTTTGCTGAATAATTCGATCGTTTCAGGCAGTAAAAAGCGATAACCGCCATAATAGCCAAGCTGAAGATTCATCTGCATCAGTGTTGCCAGATCTTCGGCATTGCAGAAAATACCTGCATGCCCGCCAATGCCCCCTAATAAAGCCGCACCCGGATCATGCACCGTACCCACAACCAGTGATTTTCTGAAATACTTATCCTGTTCGGTTGGTGTGATCCGCGAAGCCGGTACACCATTTTCCAGCGGATTATAATAGAAGTTCTGCAGACCTAACGGATCATAGAAGTTCTGTTTTAAAAACTCTTCCATCGGCTGTCCCAGCTGGCTTTCAGCCAAACGCTTCATGATATAAAAACCAAGATCACTATACACATAGGAATAAGGCAATTTCTTTTTCCCTTGTTTGGGATGTGCCATTAACGATGACTGCACGGTCCATTTCCACAAGGAATCTTCAATACCCGCTATGCTGTAAAGCCCCGGTATAACCATGTTCGGGAAGCTGTCGCTTTTAATGGTGCTGTAATATTTTTTACTGAAGTTTGAACTATCCATTGTTTTTCGCCAGTGCGGCAAAAATGGCTGAAGGCCTGCCTGGTGCGTTAGAATATCCCGAATGATCAGGTCTTCTTTATTCGTGCCGATCAGGTCGGGCAGGTACACAGAAATTTTATAGTTCAATTTTATCAGGCCGCGCTCTTCTAAGAACATAATGGCCTGTAATGTTCCTGCAACTTTACTTATAGAAGCAATATCATACAAGGTAGTGGATGTTACCGGATTCTTTTTGTCATAGGTGTAATAACCAAATGATTTATTATAAATCACAGCGCCTTTTTTAGCGACCAATACCTGACAGCCCGGCATAGCGCCTTCTGTGATGGCGTGCATTACAATTGTATCTATTTTACTTAGTGTTTTGCTGTCCATACGTAAATTCTCCGGCAAGTCATACCGCATACGCATGCAATTATATGAAACAGGAAGTCCGGTATTCAATTTTAAATTTCCACCGGCGGTTACCGGCAACCGTCCGTTTACCTGAATCGCACCGAATAACAATTGCGGCACCAGGCGCTGTGTGTACGCATTGTCTTCGTTGGCACAAACCAGCACTTTCGAATCTGAAAAATATTTTAACGCATACGGAATACCAAACACCACAACCGTAACATTGGGATGTGCGGCCTGTAATTGCTGTATAAATGTTTTGGTAGCAGTACTTATTCCATAGTTTTTAGAGTTATAAGAATTTACCTGATGTACACCAACAATAACCGCTTCATATTTTTTCAGTTTAGTTACCAAAGAAACCAGAGCCGTGTCGCTGCCCGATTTTTCTATGGAGTAGTGATCAAAAGCAGCATAGTTACTAAGGGTTTGCTGAAAAATATTTTCAGAACCATGAAATGAAATACTTACAGACGCAAAAGAAGTTGTATCTGCCAGTACAAATGGAAGAATGTTGTTTTTATTCCGGGCAACAGTAAGTGACTGTTTATATAAGTTATTTAAAAGAGCCTTTGCAGAGGCGTTGTTCAGATCCTGATATAGATTTTCTGTTTCTATTTTTTTGAAATGATTTAGTCCGGCCCAATATTTAGCCAACAATATTTTTTTTACGCGTGCATGAATTTCTTCTTTTGTTATATCCTTATCATTAATTGCTTTTACTATTTTCTTTATGGCTAAGGGAACATTTTCAGCATATAACAGGATATCATTTCCCGCAAGCAGGGCCTTTACATCAACTTCTCCCGGTTTATACAGATTGCTGACTCCTTTCATATTAAGCGCATCTGTAAAGATGAGCCCCCTGAAGCCCATATCATTCCGTAACAGATCCGTAACAATTGGTTTGGACAACGTTGCCGGTTTGTTTGTATTGTCTAAAGAAGGTACATTCATGTGAGCAACAATAATGCTTCCAACACCTGAATCGATCAGCTGTCTGAAAGGATACAGCTCTGTGTCATTCAATTCCTGAACATTTTTATTAACAACCGGTAAAGAGAAATGTGAATCGGTATCTGTATTTCCGTGGCCCGGAAAATGTTTTGCATTTGCCATCACATGCACAGACTGCATTCCTTTCATATAGGCGATTGCTTTCTGGCTTACATTGATTTTATCTTCACCAAACGAGCGCACGCCAATTACCGGATTGTTTGCATTGCTGTTAACATCAACAACAGGTGCAAAATTTATATGTACGCCAAGCCGTTTACATTGTTTGCCGATTTCAACGCCCATGTTAAAAATAGCTGCATTATCCTGAATAGCACCCAGCGTCATTTGTTTGGGAAAATTCATGGTGCTGTCCAGCCGCATGCCCAACCCCCATTCCGCATCCATGGCAACAAACAGCGGCACGTTACTTACCGATTGATATCTGTTGGTTAACTGGGCCTGCCTTACCGGACCGCCCTGAAAAAAAATCACACCGCCAATACCATTATTTTTTATAAGTTGTTCAATTTCCAGTGCATGGGCTTCAGGTTTATTTGAATACGCAGCAACCATAAACAGTTGCCCCAGTGCCTGTTCATCAGTGAGTGTAGACATAACGCTGTCTGCCCATGCTTCTGCAAGGGTATCTTTGAACGGTTCGGGCTTTTCCCAGGTAGCCGCGCCAGCAACAAAAAACAATATAAGTGAAAGCAGTATACCTGCTTGTAATAAAATCTTTTTACGCATCAATCAACAATATAGAAATACCCCTGTTTTTTGTAAATCTTTGATTCACTAAATGATAGTATCTTATTTATGTGTACAATTTACGTCATTCATTGTAATGTTACCAATTTGGTGGATAACCTGTGGGTAGTACCAGTAAAATGTGAAGTAATTTAGAGGAAACAATACAAATGCAGGAACGTATTAGTTCTGATTACAATAATAAAGCCATTGTTTAAAACCGAAAACAAAACTTTGTTGTTATCAGAAAAGAGTACGCTTTTGCGTTTTCATACTATGTCAGATATCATACGTTTATTACCCGATAATATTGCGAACCAGATTGCAGCAGGGGAAGTTGTTCAGCGGCCGGCCTCCGTTGTAAAGGAATTGCTGGAAAACTCTGTGGATGCAGGAAGTACAAATATACAGCTGATTGTAAAAGATGCTGGGAAGCAATTGATTCAGGTGATTGATAATGGGAAAGGTATGAGCGATGGAGATGCGCGCCTGTGTTTTGAGCGTCATGCAACATCTAAGATCCGCAGTGCAGACGACCTGTTTGCAATCCGCACCTTTGGTTTCAGAGGTGAAGCGATGGCTTCCATTGCTTCGGTTGCCCAGGTAGAAATGAAAACAAAACTGCCGGGAAATGAATTGGGTACGCTAATCCGTATTGAAGGATCTGCTATACTTGTTCATGAACAGACGGCACATCCGCAGGGTACTTCAATTTCAGTAAAAAATCTTTTTTATAACGTTCCGGCGCGCCGGAACTTCTTAAAATCAAATTCTGTGGAAATGCGCCACATTATGGATGAATTTGTGCGTGTTGCCTTAGCACATCCGGAAGTAGCATTTTCATTTTACCACAACGATTTGGAATTATTTAACGTACCTGAAGAGACACTCAGCAAAAGAGCGGTTTCTTTATTGGGCGGAAGTTATAGAGAACAATTAATTCCGTGTAAAGAAGAAACAGATTTCGTTTCTATATCCGGCTATATCGGCAAACCGGAGAGTGCGCGTAAAACACGGGGAGATCAGTATTTCTTTGTCAATAACCGGTATATACGGAGCAATTATCTGCATCACGCAGTTATGCATGCATTTGAAGAGCTTATTCCTACAGATGCATTTCCGTTTTATCTTTTATTTATTGAAATAGATCCGGCACATATTGACGTAAATGTGCATCCGACAAAAACGGAGATCAAATTCGATGATGAAAAAACAGTTTATGCAATCATTAAAGCCTGCGTAAAACGTTCGCTGGGTACGCATAATATTATGCCATCATTGGATTTCGATTTCAATGTAAACGTTTCAGGATTCACAGGGATGGGGCTTTCAGACAGTTCGGGACGCGAATCGAACACAAATTTCACACCAAAATCATTTTCAACATCAGATAGTATTCAACGGTCAAATCAATCAAACTGGGAACGCATGTATAGTGGGTTAGAGAATAATAGAGAAGAAGTATATCAGGAATCGATTAAAATGGTCAGTGCTATTAACGGAACGGAAGATTTAAAACAGTTAAGTAAAGAACAGCTGTACACAGAGAATACCTCAACATTTCAGCTGCATCAGAAATATATTGTAACACAGGTTAAGTCCGGCGTGTTATTGGTAGATCAGCAGGCAGCACACGAACGTATTTTATTTGAAAAATACATCGGCATGCTGCAGAACCGTTTCGGAAGTTCACAGCAGTTCCTGTTTCCGCAGACACTTGAATTAAGCGCGGCAGATTTTGCAATGGTTGTTGAAATGGAAGAAGATATCCGCAAGCTTGGATTTGTATTTAACGTATTCAGCAATACAACGATCGTAGTAAACGGCGTGCCTTCGGATGTTAAAAGCGGCAATGAAAAAAATCTGTTTGAAGGCCTGATTGAACAGTTCAAACAAAACAGAACAGATTTGAAAATTGACCGTCAGGAAAACCTGGCACGTTCATTGGCCAAGCGTTCTGCTATCCGTGCGGGTAATAAATTATCATTAATGGAAATGAACTCCATTATAGATCAGCTTTTTGCATGCAAGTCCCCGAATTATGCGCCGGACGGCAATCTTACCGTTGTAATGCTGGATATGGATAAGATCGGCAGATTATTTATGTAATTCGTTAACTTGAAGGTATGAATCAATTAACTCCATTCGTTCAAAGACTTTTGATCATCAATGTGGTCTTGTTTGCGCTGTCGTATATATTCGATAACCAGCTGCATCTGTATCATTATCTGATTCTCCATGGTGTATATGCCGAAGGTTTTGCTGCTTACCAGATTGTGACGAATATATTCATGCATGCAGATTTCAGACATTTGTTCGGGAATATGCTGGGCCTGTATTTTTTCGGACCGTTGCTGGAGCATTTTCTCGGATTTAAAAAATTCCTGATTTTATATTTTGTATGCGGAGTTGGTGCAGGATTGTTATACTGGGGAATAAATGCATATCAGGTGCGTCTGGTGCGTGAAGATGCTATTGCCTTTTTAAATAGCCCGAATCCCGATTCATTTAATCAGTTTGTAGATAAACACAATTCGCACGAATATAATAATCAGCTTAATTTAATTGATGCCTATGCCGAACACCCTGAAGATCCGGAATTACAGCAGCAAACCAAACACCAGGTGGTGCAGGTAGTGTATGATGTAACGAATTTCGGATTGCTTGGTGCTTCAGGCGCTATCTTCGGTATATTAATGGCTTTTGCCTTATTGTTTCCCAATACAGAATTAATGCTGTTGTTTTTACCCGTACCCATAAAAGCCAAGTATCTGGTTGGCGTATATGCCGCCATTGAAATATATTCCTTATATGCAAATCGCCCGAATGACAATGTTGCGCATTTTGTTCATATAGCGGGTATGATCTTCGCATTTATTCTTATCAGGTATTGGAAGACTAACAGAAATTCATTTTATTAGTAGTAATATGAGTTTAGTGAA
This sequence comes from Cytophaga hutchinsonii ATCC 33406, assembly GCF_000014145.1. Classification (NCBI taxonomy): domain Bacteria; kingdom Pseudomonadati; phylum Bacteroidota; class Cytophagia; order Cytophagales; family Cytophagaceae; genus Cytophaga; species Cytophaga hutchinsonii. Next base: position 17,834 of record NC_008255.1, read on the forward strand.
AGACATACAAGATCAATTCAGGATGCAGGATAATGCATTGGTAAAAATTATCCTGATAAATGTAATTGTATATGTTGTCGATTGCCTGATCTGGGTTGTAGCGGAATTATCTAAAACAGATTGGTTTGCTGTTGTTCAGTCCTATCAAGGCGTCCCGCCGCAGCTGCAGGAAGTTTTATACAAACCCTGGACACTCATCACCTATGCTTTTTCACACGACACGCCAAATCCGTTTCACATTTTTTTTAACATGCTGGGCTTGTATTGGTTTGGCGGTTTAATCCGGGAATATGTCGGCGGCAGGAGATTGATCAGCCTGTATTTTATCGGCGCATTGGTTGGTGTTGCCTTATATCTTATTTGTTACAACTATATTCCGTTTTATATGGAACGTGCACAGCCAAGATTCTTAATTGGCGCGAGTGCAAGCGTGCTGGCAGCCGTTGTGGGTGCGGCAACACTGCTGCCAAACTATAGATTTCATTTAATATTTATCGGTCCGGTTAAAATCGTTTATATAGCTGCTTTTTATGTACTCATTTCAATAATAGGTTCGGTACAGGGAAATGCCGGCGGAAACATTGCGCATTTAGGAGGCGCGTTTGCAGGATTTATATTTATTACCTGTTTGAAAAGAGGGACAGACCTGGGAAGACCGATCAACGCAACGTTTGATTTTTTCAGCCGCCTGTTTTCAAAACGTAAAAATGTACACATGACATTCTTTAATTCATCTACCCCCTTAGATGTAAACTATACACCGAATCAACAGGAGATTGATACAATCCTCGACAAAATCTCGCGTTCAGGATATGAAAGTTTAACAAAAGAAGAGAAACAAAAACTTTTCAAAGCAAGCCAGAAATAATGAGCGATAATTTATCTCTGCTAGTCGTTCGTGAAGACGCTGGTATTCTTATTATAACAGTAAACCGTCCTGATAAATTAAATTCCTTAAATAGAGCCGTGCTGCAGGCAATCGATGAACAAATCGAATACGCTTATACATCTCCATCCGTTAAGGGAATTATTATTACAGGATCCGGGGAGAAAGCATTTGCAGCCGGAGCTGACATCAGCGAATTCTCTTCGTTACAGCCGCACGAAGCACAATTGCTTTCGAAAGAAGGTCAGTTAATATTTGAAAAAATTGACATGTTAACCAAACCTGTCATTGCTGCCGTAAATGGTTTTGCATTAGGCGGCGGGTTTGAGCTTGCATTGGCATGCCACATTCGCATGGCTTCTGAAAATGCCTTATTCGGATTACCTGAAGCTACGCTGGGCCTGTTGCCCGGTTATGGAGGCACACAGCGCTTGCCGCAAATAATCGGTAAAGGACGTGCAATAGAAGTGATGCTTTCCGCTGATAAGATTCCTGCTCCGAAAGCACTGGAATGGGGAATCGTAAATGCGGTTACTACACAGGCAGCCCTTATCCCTTCTGCAATCGCGCTACTTAATAAATTCTTTTCAAAGGCACCAACATCTATTGCAGAAGTGCTGCGCTGTACACACCTTTCAATGGAAACTTCCGGAACAGCCTTTGATCAGGAAGCGAAATCATTTGGACGTTGCGCCGGTACGCAGGATTTTAAAGAAGGCGTACAGGCATTCCTGGAAAAACGCCCCGCTACATTTACCGGAAAATAAATATGTCTTTGCTCAAAAAATTAGCTGGACAAACGGCGTTGTATGGTCTCAGCAGTATGATCGGCAGAGCCATCAATTTTTTATTGGTTCCTGTCTACACCGCATTATTGCTGCCTGCTGAATATGGTATTGTTACTGAATTGTATGCATATGCTGCATTCTTTAATATTCTGTATTTGTTGGGCATGGAAACCACATACTTTCGTTTCGCAAATAAAGAAGGCGCTGATGAACCGCATATTTTCAATCATGTAAATACACAGGTTCTTTTCGGAAGTTTTATCATTTCTGCAATTATTTTTTTAGCAACACCTGCGATAGCCGCACATTTAAGTAGTGGGAATGCACAAAAAACAGCCGCTGATTTCTCTGCATATATTTATTATGTTGTATTGATCCTGTTTACGGATGCGGCATTGTCTATTGCATTTGCACGCTTGAGAATGAAAAATAAAGCATTCTGGTTCGCTTCTGTAAAGCTTATGAACATTGGCGTTACGGTATTGCTGAATGTTATTCTATTATGGGGAATTCCGTTGTTGCTCGTTTCAGATTCAGTTTCACAATCAACAAAAGAATTTATCTTAAACTGGTATGACCCGGACGATTTAGTTTCTTATATTTTCCTGTCAAACCTGATCGCCAATTTGTTACAGCTGCCATTTTTACTGAAGGCGTTTACAGGTTTTAAATTTGTATGGGATAAATATCTGTACAAGCCCATGCTGGTGTATGCGCTGCCGCTGATGGTAATGGGTATGGCAGGTATGATCAATGAAATGCTTGACAGGCTGATTCTGCGGGAATTATTGCCTGATGATTTCTATCCGGGCAGCAGCAAACTACATGCCCTTGGCGTATATGGAGCGTGTTACAAGCTATCGATGTTTATGACACTTGCTATTCAGGCGTTTCGATATGCAGCAGAGCCATTCTTTTTTAGCAGGGCTTCCGATAAAAACTCTCCGCAACTCTTTGCAGATATTATGAAGTGGTTTGTATTGGTGTGTCTGCTGATCCTCATCGTTGTTTCGCTCAATCTGGAGTGGATAAAACACTTTCTCAATGAAAGATATTGGGAAGGCCTGGGTATTGTGCCTGTTCTGCTGCTTGCAAATTTGTTTTTAGGTGTATACTACAACCTGGCGATCTGGTTTAAGCTTACAGATAAAACGTACTGGGGTATTTACATAAGCTTGTTTGGCGCAACTGTTACCATCGCAGGGAACATCGTTTTAATACCCGTGCTGGGTTATATGGGCGCCGCTTATGTTACGTTGTTTTGTTATGCGTCTATGGCAATCTGCAGTTATGTGCTGGGAAATAAATATTATCCAATTCCATATCAAACAGTAAAAATAGTAATATGGATCATTTCAGCAGCAGCATTAATTTGTCTGTTACGTTATGTTCAGGTAGCAGAAAGTATGATTAATTTGTTGATTAACAATCTCATTATACTGATTTGGCTGGGAGTAATCTTCCTCATAGAAAAACGCACAAATCGTTCAAAAGCGTCATAATTTTTTTGTAAATTTGAAAAGATGCCTCAATAAAGCGAATATGACAACATCCGTTAAAATAGTAAATAAATCCAATAATGCCTTGCCTGCTTATCAAACAGCACAAGCTGCTGGTATGGATCTGAGTGCATATATTACCGAAGCAATTGTATTACAGCCTTTGCAGCGTCAGTTAGTTCCTACAGGCTTGTTCATTGAATTGCCGGAACATACAGAAGCGCAGATAAGACCCAGAAGCGGGTTAGCTTTTAAGCATGGCATCACTGTATTGAACAGCCCTGGAACAATTGATGCAGACTATCGCGGAGAAATTAAAGTACTGCTGGTAAACCTTTCAAATGAAGCCTTCACCATTCAATCGGGTGAGCGGATTGCCCAAATAGTTATCGCTAAAGTAGAACACGCTCATTTTGTAGAAGTTGAAGAGCTGTCGGATTCTTTACGTGCTGCTGCGGGGTTTGGCAGCACAGGGAAATAATTCAAAGAGGGTAACTAAAATATAATTCGGACGTATTTTCTTAACGAACATAAAAATTAGCTTTTTAACGATTAAAATAATTACAGCATGAAAATTATTATTCCAATGGCGGGCATGGGTAAAAGAATGCGCCCACACACACTTACAGTTCCTAAACCTTTAGTGCCGATTGCAGGTAAAGCAATTGTACACAGATTGGTAGAAGATATCGCGAAAGTTTGTGGTGAGAAAATTGAAGAGGTTGCTTTCATCATTGGTGATTTTGGTAAAGAAACAGAAAAGCGTTTAATAAAAATTGCTGAATCTGTTGGTGCTAAAGGTTCCATCTATTACCAACGTGAAGCATTAGGTACGGCGCATGCAATTTATTGTGCAAAAGAATCGTTAGGAGGTAAAGTAGTAGTAGCATTTGCAGATACATTGTTTAAAGCAGATTTTACACTTGATACGTCCAACGAAGGAATCATTTGGGTGCAGAAAGTAGAAGATCCAAAACCATTTGGTGTTGTTAAGTTAAACGATAAAAATGAAATCACCGATTTCGTTGAGAAGCCAGAACATTTTGTTTCTGATTTAGCAATCATTGGCATCTATTATTTCCAGGATGGTGAAAACCTGAAAAAGGAATTGCAATATGTAATTGATAATGATATTAAGGATAAAGGTGAATACCAATTGACTTCTGCATTAGAAAATATGAAAAACAAAGGGATTAAATTTCTTCCTGGTAAAGTAACAGATTGGCTGGATTGTGGTAACAAAGATTCTACAGTAGATACGAATTCCAGATATTTAGAATATATCAAAGATCAAAACTTAGTAGCGCCGACAGTTAAGCTTGTTAATTCAGTTATTATTCAGCCTTCTTATGTAGGTGAAAATGTTGAATTGACAAATTCAATCGTTGGTCCGTATGCATCCATTGGTAATGGAACAAAAATTACAAATACAGTTATAAACCGCTCAATCGTACAGGAGAATGCAGTAATTACCAATGCAACGATTTCAAACTCTATGTTTGGAAATTCAGCTCAATACAAAGGTAAAGCATTAGACTTAAGTGTAGGCGACTTCAATGTTATCGCATAACTCAATGAGTTTAAACAGACACATTTTAAAAACAATTCTTTTTGCAATTCTCATGCCGGTGCTTTCAGTACCGGCATTGGCGCAAAAAAGCCCTAAGGCAAAAAAAGTAAAGGCAGACAAGACTACTTATAGTCCGAAGGTTCTTTCTGAGCAGGATCGTATTTATTTCGAAGCATATTTTATCGAAGGAATGCGTTATTATTTGATCGGGCAAACAAAAGTTGCCTTGTCATTTTTTGACAAAGCGTATTCGTTGGATCAGACGAATGGTGGCTTAAATTACCAGCTTTCAAAAGTTAATTACAGTTTATCAAACAATGCACGTGCATTGTTAAATGCGCAGACGGCAGTAAAGGCTGATTCTAAAAATCAGGAATATCTTATTCAGCTTGCAAAGGTTTATGAAGTTCAATCAAATTTTGAAGAAGCCAATAAAGTCTATAAAAAATTAACCACGGATTTCCCGAATAACGAACCATACTACTACCAGATAGGCGCAAATCAGATTCAGCTTAAACAGTATGATGAAGCAATTAAAACATATAGCAAAGTAGAATCTATTTTTGGCAGAAGCTTTGAGTTGACCAGACAGAAACAACAGCTTTATGTAAAACAGGGTAAAGTTGACCTGGCAATAAAAGAAGGTCAGGTGCTTATTGATTCCGATCCGTCAAATCTGCAATACCAGGTTGACCAGGCTGAATTTTATTATTATATCGATCAGGTGCCGAATGCACTGGCGATTATTGATAAGGTTTTAAAACAAGACAAAGATCAGGTGCAGGCGCACGTGTTACTGGCCGATATTTATAAATCTAAAAACGAAATGGACAAGGCGTTTGTAGAATATAAATATTTACTGGCTCGCCCGAATGTTGCCGGCGAAACAAAAAAGCAAATTGTTCAGGAAGCATTAACCAATGCAACAACAGATGCTGCAAAGGCGCAATTGCTGGAACTTACTACCATTTACGTTACAACAAACCCTTCAGACAATGTTGCCTTAACAAGTCAGGGAGATGCTTTATTCGTCAACAATAAAAAAGAAGAAGCGCGAAAATATTATTCAAAGTCTGCACAGCTTGACGGCAATAATTATAATCTCTGGCTGCAGATACTGACATTGGATTTTGAGTTTAAGGAATACGATACACTTGTTGCGCATAGTGCAACAGCAATAGACTTCTTTCCTAATCAGTCAAACTTATGGTATTTCAGAGGACTTGCTTTCTTTAATCTGAAAAGATATCCCCAATCGATTGAAGCGTTAGAAGAGACCAGAAATTTATCCGGAACAAATCAGGCACTGAAAATGCAATCGCTTTTATTGCTTGCAGATGCGTACAATGAAACGAAGGAATATGTTAAGTCTGACGCTGCTTACGATGAAGTATTGAAGTACGATAAAAATAACGATCATGCGTTAAACAACTATAGCTACTATCTTTCTCTGAGGAAAGAAAAATTAGAACTGGCTAAAAGCATGTCAGAAAAAGTTGTGAACCGAAATCCAACGGAAGCAAACTTTATTGATACATATGCCTGGGTGTTGTATCAGATGAAAGATTATCAGGGCGCAAAAGTGCAGTTAGAAAAAGCAGTTGCGGCAGGCTCTACAAACGGAACAATTCTGGAACATTATGGTGATGTATTGTTTCAATTGGGAGATAAAAAAGGCGCATTGGAAAATTGGAAAAAAGCGAAAGCTGCGGGTGATGCATCTGCATTGATTGATAAAAAAATTGCCGACGGCAAGTTGTATGAATAAAATAATTGCACTGGTTTTAATAAGTTCTTTCTCATTTATTTCTTGTAAAAAAACAGCTGTTGTAAGTCAGCAACCGGCAACTGAGGTTAAAAAGGCAGTTGTTGATTTCCATCCGGTAAGCACGGACTTTATATACCTTTCAACAAAAACAAAACTTGAATATGTTGACGGAAACAGCAGCGATCAATTTGCGTTGTCTTTGCGCGTAAGAAAAGATAGTGTTATATGGCTATCTATTGGCAAAGCAGGTGTTGAAGGTGTTCGTGGGTTATTAAGACCGGATTCGGTTTTTGTTTTAGATAAATTAAAAAATGATTCGTATAGTTACGATGTTACCTATTTGCAGAATCTGATTCAGTCAAACTTATCATACAGCAATATTCAGAATTTGGTGTTAGGTGATTTGGTTTTTCCATATGAACCTGCAGATGAAGTAAATAAAAATGAAACACATTTTGTTCTGAATCAGAAAAAAGAAAATCTGCTTATCGAGAGTGTTATTCGGATAGATAATATGAAAGTAGAAAGGACAACGATTGTTGATTCGGTTGCGCATTCTAAAACAGTCGTTGCATACAGTAATTTCGTGTATGCCGACTCAATACTGGTTCCCGCTGTATGCTCTATGGATATTTCTTTTGCCAGTAATAATAAACCCATTGAAAGGAAGATTGTGTTAACACATTCTAAAATTGAATTTCCAACCAAGCCATTAAATTTTCCATTTAATGTTCCAAAAAAATTCAATGAAAAATAAGCTTAAATATATTGCCGTAGTTGGGTTACTTTTTATTGTAATCACGTCTACGCTTGCTCAAAAGAAAAGCCGTAAGGAGCTTGAAAAAGAGCGCGAGCGGAATCTGAAGAAAATAAAAGAAACAACAAAAGTACTGGAAGAAACGAAGCAGCAAAAAAATGCTACGTTAAGCCAGCTTACCTTGTTGAATCAGGAAATTGAAGAGCGCGAAGTAGTCATAAATTCAATGTCTACGGAAGTGAGTTTGCTGGAGCGGGAAATAAAGGAACAGGAGATGATTATCCGTGCGCTGGAAGAAGATATAAAAGGATTGAAAGAAGAGTATGCACAGTTAATATACCTTGGTTACAAGCACCTGAACGGCTACGACAAACTCATTCATATTTTATCAGCCGATAACATTGCACAGATGCTTCGCCGCAACAGCTATTTCAAGCAGTATGCACATGCACGTACGTATCAATTAGAAGAAATCGAAAGTGTAGCTAAAGCGTTAAAAACGTATGAGCGTATGTTGGCGGGCAAGCAGGAAGAAAAAACCGGTTTATTGCAAGCCAAAACGATTGAAACAAAAAATTTAACGAATACAAAAAATCAACAGAGTACAGTTCTGCGTCAATTGTCATCAAAAGAAAAAGAACTGAAAAAAGATCTGGATGAATCTCAAAAATCAGTTGATAAACTTCAAAAGCTAATCACCGATTTAATTGCTGCCGAACGAAAAAAAGCATTGGATAAAGCCAAAAGTTCCAGTTCAACGGCTAATAAGGCAACGATCGAAAAAAATGTAAAGCTATCAAGCAATTTTGAAGGCAATATGGGGCAATTACCCTGGCCGGTTCAGAATGGAAGAGTTTCCAATCATTTTGGCCGTCAGGCACACCCGGTACTCAAAGGCGTTTTCGTAGATAATTTAGGCGTAGATATTTTAACGGTTCAAAATGAGCAGGTTAAAGCTGTTTTTGGAGGGAAGGTCATTACTGTGGCAGAAGTACCGGGCATGCACAAAATTGTTATGGTGCAGCATGGGGAATATTTTACGGTATATGCCAAATTAAGAGATGTCAGTGTTTCAACAGGTGAAGAAATCACAGTAAAACAAGTGATTGGCTCTGTTTATACCGGTAAAGATGGTGAAAGTGAGCTACAGTTTCAGATCTGGAAAAACGAAACCAAATTAAATCCTGAAATCTGGCTCAGAAAGCGATAATTCCTGTCGCTAATTGCGCCGTATCTTTTCCCTTTCCTGTTAAATTTTCCTATCTTTGTGGAGTATACGAAATTACTCTAACAATCATGATGTTAACTATTTGTAAAATGCTATTTCTGCAAGGAATAGGCATGCCGGAGATTATATTAATCTTATTGCTTGTTGTCTTTCTTTTTGGGGCTAAAAAAATTCCTGATTTGGCTCGTGGCTTAGGTCGTGGTATCCGTGAATTTAAGGATGCAAGTAAAGAAGTGAAAAAGGAAATTGAAGACGGTCTTAAAGACGACACAAAAAACGCATAAGAATTGAAACGTTATAATTCACTTCAAGAGGTTCGGAAAGATCTTTCCGAAGGCAAAATTACATGCCGTTCCCTTACTGAATACTACTTAAAAAATATTGAAGCCAAAGCCCATCTGAACGCATACGTTGAAGTATACGCACAGGAAGCGCTTGCTACTGCAGATATTGTAGATGCAAAGATCAAAGCCGGAACAGCTGGTAAATTAGCCGGTATGGTTGTAGGCTTGAAAGACGTGCTTTGTCATAAAAATCACGGATTGCAGGCTTCAAGTAATATATTAAAAGGTTTTGTTTCTCAATTCAACGGCACAGCTGTTGAACGTGTGATTCAGGAAGATGCTATTATTATCGGCCGCCAAAGCTGTGATGAATTCGCAATGGGTTCCTCCAATGAAAACTCTGCTTTTGGTCCGGTGAAAAATGACGCGGACAATACGCGTGTACCGGGCGGTTCTTCCGGCGGTTCAGCAGTTGGCGTACAGGCGGATACCTGTTTGATTTCACTTGGTTCAGATACGGGCGGTTCTGTAAGACAACCGGCCGCATTCTGCGACATCATTGGGTTCAAACCTTCATACTCCAGAATTTCAAGATACGGATTGATCGCGTATGCTTCTTCGTTTGATTCTATCGGAATCATGGCAAGAAGCATTGAAGATACCGCATTGATGCTTGAAGTGATTGCAGGACAGGATGATTTTGACAGCACGGTTTCTTCAAAACCAGTTCCTTCATATTCAACGGAATTGGGCTTCTCAGGAAAAGCAAAAATCTGCTACCTGAAAGAAGCAGTAGAATCAGAAGGTGTAGCAAAAGAAATCCGCGAAGCCACACAAAAGAAAATAGACCAGCTTAAAAAAGACGGCCACACCGTTGAAGCAGTTGAGTTTCCGTTATTAGACTACATTCTTCCGACGTATTATATTTTAACAACTGCAGAAGCCAGTTCAAATCTTTCCCGGTTTGATGGCGTGAAGTATGGATATAGAAGTGAAAACGGAACTGATCTGGAGTCGATGTACAAGAAGACCCGTTCAGAAGGTTTTGGTAAAGAAGTAAAAAAACGGATTATGCTTGGTACGTTTGTATTGAGCGCAGGTTTTTATGATGCCTACTATACTAAAGCGCAGAAGGTTCGTCGTTTAATAAGAGAATATACCGAGAAGATCTTATCCGAATACGATTTCATGTTGTTGCCAACAACAACAACAACGGCATTCAAAATCGGAGATCATCAAAGTGATCCATTAGCCATGTACCTGGCAGACATCTTTACGGTGCATGCAAACCTTGCAGGTATTCCGGCCATTTCCATACCGAATGGAAAAGACGCAGCCGGTTTAGCAATTGGTATACAACTGATGGGACGTGAATTTGAAGAAGCAAAATTATTGGCCTTCTCAAACTACTTATTAAAACAGAATGAAAATTAGAATCACTTCAGCATATACAGGTTTAGCAGTATTATTCTCCATTCTTTTCATGGGAGCCAGTCCTGTGTGTGCTCAAACAGATTCTATAAATAATAAAGTGTTTGCAGACACTACTTCAATTGTTACATCAGGCGATTCTACCATTATTGAAGCAGAGATTATAGATGAAACAGTCCCTAAACAGGCTGCACAATCTTCTGTTGACCAGGTGATCGAGCAACGTTTAAAAGTGCTGCAAAACAAAGTTCCTCTTGTTTACAATGCAAAAATAAAAGGGTTCATCGATTATTTTTCTGTTCGTAATGCACGTTACGCTATGATCATGGAGCGCAGAAAACGCATCTATTTCCCTATGTTTGAAGAGATCTTAAAATCTCAGGGTGTGCCGGAAGAAATAAAGTATCTGGCAATTGTTGAATCCGGATTGAATGCGAAAGCGGTTTCACCTGCGGGTGCAGCTGGCCTTTGGCAATTCATGACCTTTACAGGAAAAGAATTTGGACTGAAACAGGATGACTTGCTGGACGAACGTCTTGATCCGGAAAAAGCTACTGTAGCTGCATGCCGTTATCTGACAGTTCTGTATAATACATTTAAAGATTGGGAACTTGCGCTGGCGTCTTACAATTGCGGACCGGGTAATGTGCGACGTGCCATTCGTAAATCCGGTTATAAGGAAACCTTCTGGCAGATCTATGATTACCTGCCTAAAGAAACCAGAAGTTATGTGCCGCAGTTTGTTGCGTTAACATACATTATGAATCACATGGGAGACCACGGCATTGTTGCTGATTCAATTGAATACCCGATTGCTTTTGATACCATATTTGTGAATCAATATTTTGATATGTTCACGTTTAGTGATGTATTGAATATTTGTACAGACGATATGCGTAAACTGAATCCTGCACTTAAAAAAGGCGTTTTGTCAGGCGCATATCCATATAAGATCCGTGTGCCGGTAGATAAAATGGCTCAGTTTTATTTAAACAGAATTGATATTCTGGATGCGTGCAGCAAGGAAGTACCACGTGAAAATGTAAGCAGCTCTCCTGTACGTGCCGTCACTAGCAGCAGCTCATCTTCGTCCGGCGCGCCGGCTTCTACACAAAAGGTTTATTATACCGTTAAGAATGGAGATGCATTAGGTACGATTGCCAGTAAATATCATGTTACGGTAACCGATATAAAACGCTGGAATAAATTATCATCAAGCACCATTCGCGTGGGGCAGCGATTGATTATCTATAAAAAAGTTTCGGCAACAGCGTCCAGAATATCAACTTCAGATACGGTAAAATCACCGGCTGCATCAACGGTACCCAAGTCTGCGCCAAGTGTATATTATGTAAAGAATGGAGATTCGCTTTGGACCATCTCTCAAAAATTCCCGGGACTCACCGTTGAGAAAATTAAAAAGCTGAATGGATTGACGTCCAATAGTATTAAAGTTGGGCAGAAACTAATTTTAAATTAAAATATACTTTTATACGCTTCTTTTTTTACACGCTATAAATAATCAAGTATTATGTCAATAAGTAAGGAAGACGCTTTAAACTATCATACACAGGGTAAACCTGGTAAAATAGAAGTTGTGCCCACAAAGGCATTAAGCACACAACTTGATTTAGCTCTGGCATATTCTCCCGGCGTAGCAGAACCCTGTAAAGAGATTGCTGCAAATAAAGAAGATGCATACAAATATACAGCCAAGGGTAATCTGGTTGCAGTAATATCAAATGGTACAGCTGTACTGGGCTTGGGCAACATCGGCCCGGATGCTTCTAAGCCTGTAATGGAAGGTAAAGGCGTATTGTTTAAGAAATTTGCCGGTATAGATGTTTTTGATCTGGAAGTAAATTGCGAAGATCCGGAACAGTTCATTAAAATTGTTGAATCGCTGGAGCCCACGTTTGGCGGAGTAAATCTGGAAGACATAAAAGCTCCTGAGTGTTTTATTATTGAACAGGAACTGCGGAAGCGCATGAACATTCCGGTAATGCACGATGATCAGCATGGCACAGCTATTATTTCTTCAGCCGCTTTATTAAATGCACTTGAAGTAGTAGGTAAAAAGGCAGAAGACGTTAACGTTGTTGTAAGCGGTGCAGGGGCTGCAGCTATTTCCTGCACGCGTTTGTATAAACATCTTGGTGTGCGTTCAGAGAATATTGTAATGTGCGACATTAATGGTGTGTTGCGGAAAGATCGCACAGATCTGGATGTGTCACAGCTTGAATTTGCTACCGGCCGTGATTTGTATACGCTTGCAGATGCCATGCCCGGAGCGGATGTATTTATTGGACTGTCTGCCGGCAACATATTAAAGCCGGAAGTGTTAGCAACCATGGCAAAGGATCCGATTGTTTTTGCATTGGCTAATCCTACCCCTGAAATAGATTATCATTTAGCACTGAATACAAGGCCTGACGTGATCATGGCGACAGGCAGATCGGATTATCCGAACCAGGTAAATAACGTACTTGGGTTCCCGTATATTTTCAGAGGAGCGCTGGATGTACGTGCAACGGAAATAAACGAAGCAATGAAACTGGCAGCCGTATATGCTATCGCAAAACTTGCAAAGGAAGTTGTTCCGGATACGGTAAACAAATCTTATGGAGACAATAAGATTACGTTTGGGAAAAATTATTTAATTCCAAAGCCATTAGATCCGAGGTTAATAACCACAATATCTCCGGCTGTAGCCAGAGCTGCCATGGAAAGCGGAGTTGCAAAAAAGGATATTGAAGACTGGGGGGCATATGAAGTTGAATTATTACAACGGATAGGTATTGACCAGCGCCTGATGTCACGCATTATCACACAAGCAAAACAGGAACCTAAACGGGTTGTGTTTGCAGAAGCGGATAATCTGAAAATCTTAAAAGCAGCGCAAATTATTTCCGATGAAGGTATCGCATTTCCTATTTTATTAGGCAATGCAGAAAAGATAAAAGAATTGCTGATTGAAAATGCACTTGTAATTAAAGACTTTTTAATCGTTGATCCTTTTGAAGAAAAAGAAAAACGTTCCCTTTACGGAAACCTGCTACACAATAAAAGAAAGCGTAAAGGTATAACGGCTGAAATTGGCAGAAAATTAATGCGTAACCGTAATTACTACGGCGCGATGATGGTTGAGACCGGTGAAGCAGATGCGTTTATTTCAGGATTGACGCAGGAGTATGGCGAAACCATAAAACCGGCACTCCAGGTAATCGGTGTAGAAGAAGGCATTAAGCGGGTTGCCGGAATGTATATTCTGAGCAACAGAAAAGGGGTTTATTTTTTCTCCGATACCACGGTTAACATGGACCCAACCGCCGAAGAGCTTGTAGATATTATTGGTGTAACAGCCAGAGGTGTAAAATTCTTTAATTTTGAGCCAAGAATTGCCATGCTGTCGTATTCCAATTTTGGATCCAATGAAGGGGCTGTACCAACCAAAGTTGCATTGGCAACACGGCTGGCAAAAGAAAAATATCCGGACCTGATCATAGACGGTGACATCCAGGCAAACGTCGCAGTTGATACAGCGTTGCAGGAAGAAATGTATCCGTTTAGTGCATTGGCAAAAGACGGTGCAAACACATTTATATTTCCTGCATTAACATCCGGAAATATTGCGTATAAATTATTGCAGGAAATTGGCGGAATGGAAGCCATTGGTCCGTTATTGATGGGCATGGCCAAGCCTGTACATATATTGCAATTAGGTTCATCGGTCAGAGAGATTGTAAACATGGTAGCTATTGCTGTTGTAGATGCGCAATCACAAAACAGTAAAATTAATTTATGATTGCCTACATAGAAGGAAAATTAGCACACAAAGACCCTACGTTTGTAGTCGTAGATGTTCAGGGAATCGGATATCACATACGGGTTTCATTACATACTTTTTCCCAGCTGAAGGATTTAGAACGTGTAAAAATACACACCTTTTTACATATCAAAGAAGATGCGCATACACTATTCGGTTTTGCAGATTTAATGGAAAAGGAGATGTTCTTACATCTTACATCCATTAGCGGCATTGGTCCCGGAACAGCACTGGTTGTATTGTCTTCCATGAACCCCATAGAATTAAAAGAAGCAATTGCGCGGGAAGATGTGAAAACGATTCAATCTGTTAAAGGTATCGGTTTAAAAACAGCACAGCGTGTAATTCTGGAACTGAAGGATAAGATGAAAAAGGATGCCCTTTTAGCCGGTTCAGATTCAAAACAGAATTTTTCAGTATCGCACAATAGTATCCGTTCTGAGGCGTTAACAGCATTGATTACGCTAGGATTTACAAAAACTGTGGCTGAAAAGAACCTGGATCTTATTTTAAAAGGCAACTCAAATTCATTTACGCTTGAAGATTTGATCAAGCAAGCTTTAAAAATGTCTTAATACCCCTCTGTGAACTCAAGGAAAAAATTCATACTACCGTTATTCGGAGTTTCCCTATTTTTTGTCTTTTGGGCTGCATTTTCCAGCACCCGAGATGGCTCGTATTATTCATTCAAAAAAATATTTACCCCTGACGATAGTACGAAGAGAATAAAAACAAGAAGGCCTACGTATCAGAGTGAGGACCGTGTGGGAGATCAATACAATAATCCTACAAATAAATCTCCGCTTGAACTTCAAAATCCGGATAACATCACGGAAGAAGTAGAAATAGATACGGCAACAGGCAATTATATTGTGCGTGAAAAAATCGGTGATATGGAATACCGTACGCAAACATACCTGACTTTTGAAGAATATTACAAATACAAAAACAAACAGTTGCTGCGGGATTACTGGCAGAGTAAAGGTAAAACAGATCCCAATGATCCGATGGCAACCCCTCCGCAAAAACCGGGGCAGCCATTTGGCTTTACAAAACACATAAAAGGACTTGAAGGTCCTTTTGGCAGTAACTATGTAGACATCCGTCCGAGTGGTTTGGTGACACTTGACTTTGCAGGCCGTTGGCAGCGGGTGAATAACCCGGCTTTGCCGATTAAACAGCAACGGAATGGTTTGTTTGATTTTGATCAGCAGATCAGTATGAATGTGATCGGTAAAATTGGTGAGAAGCTGAAACTGACCGTGAACTGGGATACCAAGGCCGCTTTTGAATTTCAAAACAGTGTTAAGATTCAATACACGGCATTTGAAGAAGATATTATTCAGGCAATCGAAGTTGGCCGGATCAATATGCCTCTGAATTCCTCTTTAATGACAGGCCCTCAGAATTTGTTCGGTTTAAAAACCAAATTGCAATTCGGCAGATTGTCTGTAACAGCAGTAGCAGCAAGACAGGATGGTAAATTAGATGAAATCAAAATAGGCGGCGGCGGCCAGGGGCGCACCTTTGAAATTAAAGGTGATGCATACGAGCCCTACAGACACTTTTTCCTTGGACAGTTTTTTAGAGAAAATTATGAAAGATCCCTTAAATCAAGTCCGACAATATTATCAAACGTACAGATAAAACGGGTTGAAGTATACGTTACAAACAGAAACAATACAACAGCTAATTTACGGAATGTAGTAGGTTATCTGGATTTGGGAGAGAACGATTCGCTTTATCGTAAAAACCTGACTAAAAACGTTCCTACCGATGCTCCTTTTAATGAAATTAATAATTTATATCCGGCCATTAACGGATTCAGATCCATTGAAACACTCTCTGCAGATGTAGCCACCCTTAATGCAGCCTGCGGATGTACATTTCAGGATGGTACCGATTATACCTATCTGAAAAGTGCACGTAAGCTTGCCCCAACCGAATTTACCTTTCATCCGGACTTAGGCTATATCACTCTGCAATCAAGGTTAACAGAAGATGTTGCATTATTGGTTGCCTATCAATATACGTATGACGGAAAGGAATATACCGTCGGAGAACTTTCAGATGAATATGCCAACCTTCCGGAAAATCAATTGGTATTTGCCAAAATGATTAAACCGCCATTGGTTAAAACTCGACTGCCTACGTGGGATCTGATGATGAAAAATATTTATCAGATTGGAGTAACTCAAATACAACGGGATAATTTTCAGTTCAGAATCATTTATAAAGATGATGCAACGGGTGCAGATATTCCAAACCTTCAGGAAGGGACCAATACCAAAGGTGTTCCCTTACTTCAGCTGAGTGGAATGGATTTATTAAACCCGAACAATGATCAGGCGCCTGATGGTAACTTTGACTATGTAGAAGGATTAACGATCGATTCAAAAAATGGCCGGATCATATTCCCGGTACTCGAACCTTTTGGTTCTAATCTTGAAAAGTATTTTCTGCCAACCGAGCAGGCGCTGAAATCGAAGTATGTATTTTCGGAGTTGTATGACTCCACATTTTCAGATGCCCAGCAAATTGCAAGCAAAGACAAATACTTTTTCAAAGGAAGGTATACAGCTGGTACGGCAAGTGAAATCATATTGCCGGGGATTAACGTTTCTCAGGGATCGGTTGTTGTAATTGCAGGTAGTACAACATTGGTTGAAGGCGTTGATTATACAGTAGATTATAACTTAGGAAGAATTAAAATTTTAAATGACGGCGTACTGGCTTCCGGGCAGGAAATACGGATACGTTTTGAAAAGCAGGATCTGTTTAATTTCAGAAGGAAATCCTTTATGGGAACACGGCTGGATTATAAAGTCAATGAAAATATTTTAATAGGCGGTACGTTCCTGCATTCTAATGAAGCACCTAACATTACGCGTGTGAATATTGGAGACGAACCCGCATCCAATACAATCTGGGGCGTAGATGCAAACATCAAGCAGGATTCCAGAATGCTTACACGTGCAGTAGATTTATTACCTGTTGTAGCTACTAAAGCTCCATCAAATATTAATTTTCAGGGAGAGTTTGCACAGTTCATACCGGGCTACAATAAAATCATTGATAAGAATGGCGGCGGCGAAGGCGGTATTGCATTTATAGATGATTTTGAAGGAGCTAAAACACCGTACGATTTAACACGTTCTCCCATGACGTGGCGTATAGCATCAACACCACAGCGTATAGACAGTGCGAGAAGCAATACGCTGGCATACTCTTATAAAAGAGCGAAGCTTGCCTGGTACAACATTGACAATATTTTCTACCGTTCTAATAATGGGCTTCCCGGATATCTCAGCTATGAGAACATAACCAATCACTTTGAACGAAACATTACCATACAGGAACTGTTTCCGAACCAGGATCTCAATGTTGCTGTTACCAATATTCCAACGCTGGACCTGGCATACTATCCGAGAGAAAGAGGTTCTTATAACTACAACCCGGTATTAACAACAGACGGGCGGTTGGTAGACTCTACCAAGAACTGGGCGGGTATGACCAAGGATCTTAAAAATGATGTAGATTTTGATAATGCAAACATTCAGTACATCGAGTTCTGGTTGCTGAGTCCATACATGGAATCAAACGGCCGTAACCTTATTGACGGGGTTCCGATGGATGAGACAAATACAGGTACGCTTTATTTCAATTTAGGAAGTATATCAGAAGATGTGCTTAAAGATAACCTGCAATCATTTGAAAACGGTTTGCCAACAAATGATGCACTAATAGCATCAAATACAGATACAACACTGTGGGGGCTTGTGAGTAACCAGCAGTTTATTACAAATGCGTTTGATAACTCAAGCGGTTCAAGAGAAAAACAGGATATCGGTCTGGATGGGTTGAATGATGCACAGGAAGTAAATTTTTTCAGCGGCTATTTGAATGATGTTAATAATTTATCGGCATTAACTCCGCAAGCGTATGCGAACTTAACGAGTGATGTAAGTGCAGATAACTTCGGCTATTATTTAGGAGGCGACCTGGATGCCAGTGAGGTGTCAATATTAGGCAGGTATAAAAATTATAACCGTACACAAAACAACTCACCGGTAAACAGCGGTGCTGCTATAACCCCTGCTAATACTACCTATCCCGACAATGAAGATTTAAATGCCGACAATACGCTCAACACCCTTGAAGAGTATTATGAGTATAAAGTAAGTATTGCAAAAGATAAATTTAAAGTAGGTGAAAATTATATTGTAAGCTCCAGAAATTACACGGTTGAATACGTAGGAGGAGCAAAGGAAACCGTAACCTGGTATCAGTTCAGAATTCCGATCCGCACACCGGACTCTATTGTAGGAGATATTCAGGGCTATAAATCCATTAAATGGATGCGTACCTATGTTACAGATTTCAAATCTCCGGTAGTGCTTCGTATGGCACAGTTTCAGCTGGCAGCCAATCAATGGAGAACGTACCAGTTGGAAGATAAAGAAACTGGCGCCGCTGTCGGAGGCAAACCAGACTTGTCTGTATTAGATCTGTCTGTTGTAAATATTGAAGAGAATAGTGACCCAACCGACAATACAACCCCCTACGTTTTACCGCCGGGCTTTAACAGGGATTACGATGCTACTTCAGTCACCACACGAAGAAACAATGAGCAATCGCTCCGCTTGTGTATCGATGATTTAGCAGATGGGTATACAAAGTCTGCGTATAAAAATGTCAACGTAAACCTGATGAATTACAAACAGCTTAACATGTTTGTGCATGCAGAAACCACGAAAGATATTGCAGCTTATAACGGAAACGCATATGCGATTTTGAGATTAGGTACAGATTATACGAATAACTATTACGAAATTCAGGTGCCGCTGCGCTTCACGGATCCGATTGGTACCAGAGACCCCAATGAGGTATGGAGAAGTGAAAATGAAATCAATGTTAATATAAGTGATCTGGTTGCAACAAAAGTTGCGCGTAATAGTGCAGGCGCTTCCATGCAGCAATCGTTTACACAAACGATGGCAAATGGACAGATACTTTCAATCGTTGGCAATCCGGATTTGTCTGCTGTTGTAACCATCATGATTGGGGTTAGGAATCCGCGTGGCGGCTACACGAGCCCAATGTCGTTTTGTATCTGGGCAGATGAACTGCGCACTTCCGGCTTTGTCAGCCACAGCTCGTATGCGTATGCTGCCAAGCTGAATATGAAGCTGGCCGATCTGGGTATGTTTAATTCTTCTATCCGGTATACATCTGCCGGTTTTGGTTCGCTTGATCAAAAAACATCTGAACGGGAACGTGCAAACACACTTGAGTATGGATTGAATACGTCTCTGAATATGGAAAAATTTATTCCGGGCAAAACAGGAATAAAACTGCCTATGTATGTAGGCTATAACCGAAAGACTATTACACCCGTATATGATCCGCTCAATCCGGATGTGGATCTCCAGCAATCGGTCAATGGACAGGCCGATCCCAAGGCATATAAAAAATTAATTATTGATGAAACAACCAATAAGGCCATAAACTTTCAAAACATACAGAAGGTAAAAGTAAACCCGGCGGCTAAAAAACATGTATACGATGTTGAAAATTTAACACTGAGTTTGGGCTTCTCTGAATTGAAGCGAACCAGCTTTGATATTAAAGAATACAGATCTACTAACTATACAGGTTCATTAGGTTATTCCTACACAAATAACTCTAAAAGTTATACGCCTTTTAAATCAATGACTGCCACAAAAGGTATTCTGACACCACTAATAAAGGATTTCAATTTTACACTGCTGCCAAGTCAATTTACATTCAGAGGGGCGTTAGATCGAAAAATTACCAAATCGCAGTATTACGAATCCGGGCCGACAACTCCTGCACAAAAAGCATTGTATGAAAAATATTTCACGTTCACGAGAAATTATACAATGATGTGGAACTTTACCAAATCAATAACCGGTACCTATAACGCGAATGCATACGCATTGATTGATGAACCCAACAGGGAACCGGGTGATCAGGCATACAAAGATACAATTGCAGCAAATTTAATGAAGTTTGGGCGTTTGAAAAGATACGACCAAACCATGGGCCTTCAATATAAGCTGCCGTTAGATAAGATTAAGGCGCTTAACTGGACAACCATGGATTATACCTACAAAGCAGGCTACAACTGGGAAGCGGGTTCACTTGCCCTAAGGGATTCACTTGGAGCAAATGTAATGCAGAATAAAAGTGACAATCAGATCAATGGCAAAATTGATCTGGACAAACTTTACAGCAAGTCAAAGTTTTTAACAGAAATGAAAAAACCTAAACCGGCGCCGAAAAAACCTGACCCCAAAGATACCATACCGCCACCGCCAAACCGTGCATTGCTGAAGGCTGCTTTCCAGACATTGATGGCAATTAAAAATGCCAACATAACGTATTCCAATCAACAGACCACAAACATTGGCGGCTTCTTGCCAACACCGCATTACTTTGGTGTAGCTGATGTACCGCAGGGAGGAGAAATGCTTCCGTTTGTATTGGGTTCTCAGGATGCATCATTCAGAGAAACAGCCGCAAGTAACGGATGGATTTCGAAATCAAGAAGTTTGAATAGTTTATTCACGCAGCAGCAAACACAAAACATTACCGTAAAAATAAACGCAGAGATTACGAGAGATCTGAAAATAGCATTCGAATCCAAATACTCCTATTCGAGGCTGTATGCAGAACGGTATAGATATAATGACACACTGCAAAGGTACATTTCTGAAAACCCATCGCTGAGTGGTAATTATTCAATTTCAACAATTACAATTTTAACATCCTTTGATAAACATGTGAGTGGTTCACTCGACCCGAACTCTTCAGCAAATTTTGAAAAATTCAAATCGTACCGTCAAATAATGATTGACCGACTGGATGGACAACCGGGCGATTATGAACAAAATTCTCAGTCTGTTTTGATTCCCGCTTTTCTGGCCGCTTACATGGGACAGGATCCGAACAAAAGCGACCTGAATGGGTTCCCGAAAATTCCATTACCCGGCTGGCAAATTGATTATTCAGGATTGGCAAAAGCTAAAATGTTTAAAAAGAAGTTCCAGTCAATAACCTTTTCGCATAAATATTCAAGCCAGTATTTAGTTGGAAGTTATACTTCTCAGAACGTTTATAATTACAACTACATAAATCCCGGAAGTGATTTTTACAGTCCTACACGCATTCCGGATTCGATAAATTCAAGCGGGCAGCTTGTTCCGATTTATGTTATCAACGGTATTTCTGTGAATGAAGCATTTGCACCATTTATAGGGTTTAATGCCCGTACAAAAAATAAGATTACGTATAAATTATCTTACAGCCGTACCCGCACGTTAAATATGTCGCTTACCAACGCGCAGTTAACAGAAAGTCTGAATAATTCGTGGCAGATAGGGATTGGATTTGCGCGTTCAAATGTACCTATTCCAGGATTTTTAACCGGGGGACAAAAACTAAATCTGAAAAATGAATTAAATATTCAGGTAAACTTTACGCTCAATGATATGATAACTTATCAACGTAAATTCGAAGAAAATACTACCGTTACGGCAGGTAATACCAATATACAATTCAAGCCAACCATTAGCTATAATATTTCGCAGCGGGTTACCATGATGTTTTATTTTGAACGGACCATTAACAGTCCTAAAATTTCATCTTCATACAGACGCGCTACAACAGCTATTGGTATTCAACTCAGATTTACATTATCTTAAATGAGACGGTTTTGTTTCTCTTTAAAAAGAATGTATTTTTGGTTATTAAATATTTGAACTATGAACTTTCCTTCTGAATTAAAATACAGCAAAGATCACGAATGGGTTCGTGTAGAAGGCCAGACAGCTTATGTTGGCATTACTGATTTTGCGCAAAAAGAATTAGGTGATATTGTTTACCTGGATGTAACATCTGTTGGACAAACGATTGATAAAGAAGCAATCTTCGGAACAATTGAAGCAGTAAAAACAGTTTCAGATTTATTTATGCCGGTTAGCGGGGAAGTATTAGAATTCAATGCTGAATTGGAATCTGCGCCTGAATTAGTTAATTCAGATCCATATGGTAAAGGCTGGATCGTGAAGGTTACGTTAGCGAATGCTTCAGACCTGGATGCTTTATTAGATGCAGCCGCCTATACAACACTGGTTGGTGCTTAACACAAATCACATACGATTCCTCAGAATATACGGCCCTGCTGTAGTCTGGGGAATTTTTATTTTAATCGCGACCTTAACACCCGGAAGGTCGCTTCCTTCCAGCTCACTGTTTCGGTTTGATAAACTGATTCACGTTATTATTTTTGGCGTATTTGCCTGGCTTGTTTTAAGAGCGTTGTATTTATCCGGACGCTTGACTCCAGAAAACAGTTTTCGTATATATATACTCGTTGCAAGCGTAACAATCGTTTTCGGAATTGCTATAGAATTAATGCAGCAGCTTATTCCTGACAGAGGTGCAGACATAAACGATGTGATTGCAAATACTACAGGAATCATTCTGGCGCAGTTGATTTTTTATTTTACTCATCGGAAAAAACAAGTATGAACATACGGACACTGGCTGCATATATGGTGTTTCAATGCGTATTTCTGATTTCATGGAGTCAGGATCTTAAGCGTGTGCAAAAAACAATCACAACATTAACGTCAAAAACATATCATGGACGCGGTGCTGCCAGCAATGGCGATGGATTAGCCGCTGCATACCTGGAAAAACAATATAAAGAAACAGGTTTAAAACCAGTCGACACGAACTTCTTGCAGCCATTCACCTATGCAATAAATACGTTTCCGGGCAAAATGAAATTGAAATCGAACCTGGGTGTTTTTAAACCGGGGATAGATTATATTGTCAAATCAACGAGCGGTCCAGGCAAAGGTACATGCGATGTGTATCTGGTCGACACATTGATTTTTACAGATGATGGTAAATTAAAAGAATTTCTTCAGCTGGATGTGACTGCATTGGTAGTGGTATATCCGAAAAAATATTTTAAAGAGTTTACCGCTTCAACCCCCGATTTATTAAAGCAGCTGTATTCAGCAGCAGCCATCATTGAATTGCAGGATAAGAAACTGACCATGGCATTGGCAGATCAATCGTTTGGAACACCCGTGTTTGAAGTTTTAACAACGTCGTTTTCTCCCGATATAAAAACCATTTCATTTGAAATTGAAAATGAACTGATCAAAAAGCATCAGGCAAATAATGTTATCGGCATGATAGAAGGGCGCTCTAAAAAGGATTCCTTTATTGTACTTACAGCACATTATGATCACCTGGGAACGCTTGGCAGGAAGGCTTATTTTCCTGGTGCCAATGATAATGCAAGTGGTGTAAGTATGTTGCTGGAGTTTGCGCATTATTACATGGAAAACCCGCCGGAATATTCCATGCTGTTTATTGCTTTTGCCGGTGAAGAGTCCGGTTTACTTGGCTCGTCGTATTTTGTAGCGCATCCATTGGTTCCATTAGCCGGCATTCATTTCCTGATTAATCTGGATCTGTTGGGAACAGGGGATGATGGCATTATGGTTGTAAACGGAAGTGTATTTAAACCCGCTTACAACAGACTTATAGCCATCAATGAAGAGAAAAAGCTGTTGCCTGCTATTAAGATGCGTGGCGAGGCAGCTAATTCCGATCACTATCCATTTTATAAAAAAGGTGTTCCGTGTTTTTTTATTTACACCTTGGGCGGAGTCGCAGCTTACCATGATGTACAGGATGTTGCAAAGACATTGCCGCTGACGAAGTATAGGGAAGTGTTTCAGCTGATTGTTTTGTTCAACGGTGAAAAATGACACGTTAGATTTGACTGTATAAAAATAATATTAAAAATTTTTGTATTTAGAAACAGGCAACGACAATACAATACACTATATATGATGTGATATTCCGGCGATAAAAATCCCAATGGAATATTTCAGCCACGGTTCAATTTTCAATAAATAAAAAAGGTTACTAATTGCTTAGTAACCTTTTTGCTCCCCCTCTTATCGAAATATCGAACCAATTCATTAAAGATTTAGAGAAATTGTATTGGTTGTCAGTAGATTATCAATAATCTATTTATAGAATTTTACAATTCTATAAATTTTTACTGTATAAATCATTTTGATAAAAATGTCTATTGGAATAGTTTAATTTATATTACCTAAAAATGCAAAAAAGGTAATACAACCTCATTTTAATTCAATTGTTAGTAAAAGTAAAGCTGTTTTTGATTTGTTTTTCTTGGAAAAGGATAGATATTTGAAAATCAGCTAATTTTTGAATGTGTTAAAACCCCCATATTTTTTGCATTCGATTATTTAAGCACAGTATATTAATAACATGTTAACCAGTTATAGTTAATGGAATAAAATTCTTTATCCAGCAGCAGATCATGACTCGTGTTTTAAGGTCATTGCGGAAACATAGTAAACATTAAAATTTTCTGGAGAAGGCATTATTTAGACACAGCAATATTTTGACTTTATTTTAAAATTATGACACAAATAGATTACAAAAAAGCATTTTCAAAGTTAAGTCACATTAAAGCATTATCTCATGATCAAAAATTTGATCAAATTGTTCAAAATTTAATCACTCTTGCTTTAAATCAAAAGGTAGAGGAAAATCCAAAAAATGAAGCACAAGTAGCGGCTAGAATTAATGACATTTATGGAATGTCTATAAGGCTTCCAATAATTTTATCAAATATCGATAAACTACTTTCATTAGGTGAAATAACAAAAGATCCATTATCAAAACAACTACATGTCACGCCAGTTATTTCAAATAAATTAAAACAACGACTTGAAGTTGCATCTCAATTAGAGAATAGAGTAAAAATTGGGTGGTATAATGAATTGAAAGCTTTCAATCCTGATATCTCAGATGAAACATTAAATACTCTTTGGGAATGTTTAGAATCATATTTATGTAATGTTTTTGAACAGCATGGTATACAAACACTACATTTACTAAATCCCAATGCGAAAATTGAAGAAGACGATCAGAAAAGTTTGACAGATATAATTGAAAATATTATAAAAGAAAACAATGATTCATTATCAAAAGAAATTTTAATTGCTTCAATTAATCAATTCATAACAAACGCAGACGAAACTCGAACAAATTTTATTTCCCAACTAGCTGATTCGACCTTCACAAGCTTTGCTTTAACATCGGATGCAGAAACTGTAAATTTTTTAAATGAGCGATATAATAATCTACAACTATTTCTAGACACAAATTTTATTTTCGGAATTTTAGATTTGCATAAAAATAGTGAAGATGCTTCAGCTAGAGAAATTCTAGAGGAGGTTAAAAAAAATAGGTTACCTTTTAGACTCGCTTACCACCCCGAAACCTTAGCCGAATTTAAAAGAGCTTTTGATGCAAGAGCTCTACACATTAGGGCATCAAAATGGACTAGAGAAACTAGTAGAGTTGCAATAACTGTTGATGGATTAAGTCCATTAGAAGAACTATTTCACAAACAAAATATAGATAATGAAATTGATACCTCTGTATTTTTGGACAAATATGATCATGTTGACATTATTCTTAAAGACCTAGGCTTAATAGAATATACACCACAAGCTTTTACAAGTGATGAGGAATATGTAGATATTGAAAGTGACATTGAAAAATATCAAATATTTTATGATCCATTAACTAATAGAAAGCCCAAATCTTATCTTGGATTCAAACATGATGTTGTTGTAATAAGAGAAGTGCGTAGGCTTAATCCTAGAAAAACAAAATTTTTAGAAAGTCATGCATTTTTTATAAGCTCAGATTATATACTCGCAAAATTTGAAAAAAAGCATTATAGAAGAAATTGGGAAATAAATTATGTTGTTAGTCCGAGTGTCTTTTTACAATTAATTAGACCATTTATTGAAAATGATTACTCTTCAAATAAACGCTTTATTGATACTTTTTCTATTCCAGAATTGCGTGCTTTTGAAATTGATTATTCATCAACACGTTCAAAAGCTCTTCAAATTTTAAACGATAATTATCATGATACCTCTTTTGAAACAAAGGTGAAAATTTTAAGAGATCAAGTGATCTTAGAAAAATTAAAAAAGGCAAATGACGATTTCTCAGTTCAACTTGAAATAATAGAAAATCAAATTTCAATAGAAAATCAAATTCTCACAAAGCAGAAAGAAGAAGCTTTAAATGATATTCAAAAAATACAAAAAGAAAAGGATAGAATTGAAGAAGATAAGTACAAAGTAGAAGTTGAGAAAGAGACTGCTTTGACAGAAATTGAAATTAAGAATACTGAACTAAAAGTTAAATCAGAAGAATTAATTGTATTAAAGAACACTCATGCTATTTTAGAACTTAAACAACAATTAGAATATAAACAACAATTGCTTTCAATAACAGAAAGAAATATTGAATCTTATGATAAAAGACATCCTCCTATAGCTGCTATAATTGAAAAAAAGTTGAAAAATCATAGATTCTATTGGGTATTATCACCTGTTTTATTTTTTGCTTTTGTTATTTTCCTTATTTATAAATTATCTTGGGAAATCATGGAACCTTACACTTATATTTTTTCGATGATAGCTGCATTGGCGGGGTATTTATATTTTGCTATAAATGGAGATAGTTTTGACCCGAGAAAATATTTTAAATATTACAACAAAGGAATCACTTCTAAAATATATAGTGAATTTGATTTCAATATTGCAGACCTTGAATTGCAAAAGGAAACAAAAAAATCTTTAGAAGATGAAATAATAGGACTTAAAGCTGAAATTCAAAAAAAACAAATCCCCTAAAAACAGATAGTGATTTACGCAATTTTGAAACTTCGATACGTCACAACGGATGTCTTATATTCAAGACATGGTTTCAGAATGTTGAGGAAGCAACAAACATTCAATTACTAGTAAAGTTGTTAATGTTGTATTAGGCAAACACTCTGCTCTTATTAATTATAGTAAAACATAATATGCCAATAGATAGAGTATCATTAGGAAATAAATTAAGTCGCTGTAGGCAAAACCTAGATCTCGAATTGTCTGATGTGTCTAAAAAGATTGGATTGCCTTTAGAACGTTTAGATCAAATTGAGAAAGGCATTAAAGAGCCCACAGGAGATGAGATCTTAATTTTTGCAGATTTTTATAGGCAGGATTATAAATACTTTATTAGCAATGAGAGATTATCAGCGTCTGAACAGGTTGAAATACTATATCGCAAATTTGGTGATATTTTTTCAAAAGAAGATAGGTGGGCGATCCAAGAGTTTATTTTTTTATGCGAAAATGAACAAGACATTTTAAATTATTTAGATTTTAATAAATTAAATTTCATTGCTCCTAAGTACTCTCACGTATATAAATCACAAGGCACTGAAACTGCTGAAAAACTTAGGCATTTTTTGGGATATAAAAATGAGGAATTGTATTCTGATTTATATTCTGAGTTTAGAAAAATTGGACTTCATGTTTTTCGAAGAAAATTAAACAATTCGCAAATATCAGGTTTGTTTATTAAACATCCCGTTGCTGGGAAATGTATTCTTGTAAATTATGATGATGATACTTACAGACAGAATTTTACTCTCTGTCATGAAGTTTGTCATGCTTTATTAGATGATGAACATGAAATTAATATATCTTTTAAATCTGAAAATGATTATAGAGAAATTAGAGCCAATACTTTTGCAGGTAGTTTTTTGATTCCTCTGAGCTATATCGAAAAGTTTAAATTATTAACATGGACTGAGGAATTGGTATTGAAGATTGCTATACAATTAAAGGTTAATATTCAAACCTTGCTAATTGTATTGAAATCCAACAATTGTATTAATCAAAATTTATACGATAAGTTCATTAAGCTTAAAATTTCAAGAAAGGATAAAGATGACTATGAATTGAAAGGTGTTTCACCAGCTATCCTTTCATCAAAGAAACT
Organism: Cytophaga hutchinsonii ATCC 33406; assembly: GCF_000014145.1. Lineage (NCBI taxonomy): Bacteria > Pseudomonadati > Bacteroidota > Cytophagia > Cytophagales > Cytophagaceae > Cytophaga > Cytophaga hutchinsonii. The sequence goes on from NC_008255.1 coordinate 45,815, forward strand.
TTTATTGGAAAGAGGTTTATCAATGTTTTATGTTAAAAAATGCCATGAAGCATATGTAAATGGGCATATTTCATCTGGAAAGCTAGCCGCAAACCTGCTCGTTGATGAATCAGAGCTACCTTTTATTTTAGACTTGTTTAAACTGAAACTAAATTATGAACATTGATATTACAGAGTTTCAAAAAATTAACGTTATTGATTCATGTGCAATTGATAATCTTCTTTCATCGGAAACACTATACCGTGCTGCAAAATCTTCTAATTGTAGTTTTTGCTATACAAAATTTGTTGAATACGAAGTGCTATTTAAGGCTAGAAGAACAATAAATGAAAAGTCTAAAAAACTTCAAGAAAAGCTTAAAGATGAAACGAAAGCTAATAGATTTGAGTGTCATAATTTAAGCATCGATGATTTGCAAGAAGTAGAAATACTAAAACAAAGGAAACGATTAAGTGTTGGAGAATTATCAAGTATTGCATTCGCTAAAAAGATTAACCAAAGTTTCATGACTGATGACTTAGGAGCAAGAAAACTAGGGAGTTTGATTTTAGGAACTAAAAGAGTGCAAACTACACCACACTTGATTGGTTGGCTATTTTATATTCGGGAATTAACTGACAGTGATTTTTCGATAATTGTTTCGGAGCATAAAGAGTATGAAAGGCCATTGAGCAAATATTTTGAGGAAGCTTATCATGAGAGTTTAAGAATAAAGAGTATGAATAAATAATATGCGTAGTTATATTATTTATTCATACTCTTTATTAGTAAGAATAAGTTCTTTTTCTGCTGGAGTTGAAATTCTGTTATAAATAATACATACAAAACATTATACCAATTTAAAGTGATCCACGCTAAAAACGTACAAGGACAAAAAATTAAAGTTTCTTTTTCAGGAGAAAAGGCAAAGTGCATTGATTGTGGACAAGATGTACGTGGACATAAAGGGAGAATGAAAATACCATACTGGCAGCATTTAAATAAAAAGGACTGCGATGCTTGGTTTGAACCAATTACCAGATGGCATATTGATTGGCAGAATAAATTTCCAAAAGAATTTCAAGAAGTAAGTTTAATAGATCCTAACACAAAAGAATTTCATAGAGCTGATGTTAGAACAAATTCTGGATTAGTCATAGAGGTCCAACATTCTCCCATAAAACCCGATGAGATTGAGCAAAGAGAAAATTTTTATGGAAAAAATAAATTATTGTGGATTTTAAATGGTGAAAGTCTATTAAAGCATTGTAGACTAAATTATCGCTATGAAAAAAAGGAAATGTCATTATCGTTTGAAATACCTCATTACTTAGATAAATCCCCTGAATTTAATTTTCAAGCTTTCAATGAGTATTTTTTGAAAAGTCAAGCATTAAATAAAATTAGAATCCATCCTGATTTATTAGATTTTGAAAATCAGAATGGAAATTATTTTTTATTTCATTTCAATAATAGCGTGTCATTTGAATCTATAAAATATGAACTAATTTATGATGCCAGAAAAATTTTAAATATTTTATTGAATGAAAAATTTCATGAAGATTACTTGAACGAGTTTAAAATTAATTATACAGACATACCGCAAGACAGATTTAGAAACATTAATCTTATAAAAAAATATTGGAGACCTTTTATTGATTTGATGAAACACCCTGTTTTTATTGACAATCTGGAAGGTATTGAAACTGACAAGATATATTTTTATCAGAAAAATGAAATTATTGATAAAGATGAATTTATTAAGAATATTGAAAAAAGCTGGTTGGCTGGTTATAATAAGAAGCATTTATTATAACCAGTCTTTTATAATTTTAATGACAATATGAAGATAAAATTTTTAAAAGCATTCAATGGTGATTCCATTTTAATTTCGTTTGCAGAAGATGGCAAATCAAGAAACATTCTAATTGACGGAGGGATGCCAGCAACTTACGTTCGGAAAGGTAAAAATGGAAAACCCGAATATGGAGAACTCAAATCCACTATTGACGCAATTCGAGAACGTGATGAAAAAATTGATCTTCTTATTCTTACTCATGTTGATAATGATCATATTGGAGGTTTGTTAAAATGGTTTGAAAAAGACCAGGATGCTTATAAACTAATCGGACGAATTTGGTTTAACTCAGGCAAGCTTATTTCGGAATTTTTTAACCAAAAAGAAAATGAAGAAAATTTTGTAAAGATAAACCCAGATGAAAGTACTCTAACTAGTATTAGAGGAGGAGTGACGTTTGAGGATTACATTGAGACGAGGGGAATTTGGGATAGAAGAATAGTAATTGCTTTAGAATATTTTGAGTATTTAGGTATTAATTTTAAAATTTTATCACCAAGTTCAGACAAATTAAAATTATTACTTGGTAAATGGGAGAAAGAAGCTCCTAAGTCTTTATACACGTCACCCGAAAAAAATGACTATGAACTTACACTTAACCAACATATTGAAAATGATAAATTCGAGGAAGATACCACTATTCACAATGGTAGTTCAATTGCTTTTATAATAACATTCGAAAATAAAAACTTTGTTTTTTTAGCTGACGCACATCCTACAATTGTAGCTAACTCATTAAAAGAACTAGGATATTCAAACGAAAAACCATTAAAAGCTGAATTGGTTAAAATTTCGCATCATGGCAGTAAGGCAAATAATAGTATTGAAATGCTAAAATTAATTACAACTAATAAGTATTTAATTAGCACCAATGGTGACAAAGATGCTCATCCGAATAAACAGTTGCTAGCAAGGCTTGCTTCGATAAATGATAGTTGTGAAGTGTATTTTAATTATCCTGGACAAATCGAAAAAATATTCAAGCCTGAAGATCGAGCAGATTTTCCTAATTTTAAACCAGTTAACATGGAAGATAACGAATTTACATTTTAAATAAATGGCGAGACTAGATTTATTACCCAAATATATAGTAAGGGTCGAAGGAGCTAGTGGCTGCTTGTTCCAGCCAATAAATGATGAATATAGCTGCGTTCTAACAGCAAAGCATGTTATTGATGGTAATAATTCACCATCAATAATCCGCCAGGCTTTTGATGAAAATGGTGCGTTAGTAAATGAAACATTAGAAATTATTGGGACTCCATTTTTACATTCTAACGAACACAAGGATGCCGCAATTATAAAGATTAAGAAAGTAGAAGGAATTGATTCTTTACTACGAGACGATTTATCATCTGAAAACAGAGATGGATATTATTTGTGTGGACATCCAGAGTCTAGAAGAACTCAAAATGATAGTTTTAGACTTGATGAAATTAGCATTCTACAACCCAAGGAAAATAATTATAGAGAAGCTAAAAGTAAACAACCTATTATTTATAATGAGGTAACTGGACAATCTGGAGGGGGTATTTTAAAAACACATGAATCTTGCATTTTGATTTCAGGTATCCAATCAAGAATGGTAGCAGAAGATGAAAGAGAAACATTGGGAAGATTAGCATTAATGCCTTTATCATTCTTTGATGAAATCGTAGAGCAAAATCCAAAAGAATTATCTGCATTATTTCCGCCATACATTGCTTCATTCAAAAGATTAGTTGATGAAATATTCCCGCTTTCAGGAATTCAGGTTGCTGATCAGAAAAAAAAATTAATTCAAAATGAATTAAAGGTAATTGCAAAAAATCTTTGTGATGATTTTACTCCTCAATTATTAATTGATTTGTATAAAGATTCTTTACTTGTTTCTGGAACAGATAAAAGTGTAATTAATCATAGTGAGTTATGGGTTTCATTTTTAGAATTACTTTCAATAAATCAATTACATAGTGAGCAAAAAATTACATTAGATTTATTAAAGCAAATTCATAAATCTAAAAAATTATACTTTACAGATTCGAAAGAATGGATTTCCAAATTAGAAGACATATATAGGTCTGATTTATCGGAAATAGAAAAAGGAGGTCTTGTTGTTGTTGGTTCTACAATCGACAAAAAACCTACAACAGTAGAAATTGATAAAGGGTATATAGGTAATATTTGTACAGTTCCAAGTAGTGAAATGAATATTAGTAATACTGTCAGCGACCCTTTTAATGATTTATCGATAGTTCATATTTACAAATTTCAAAAGCATGTAATTGATAATTATAAAGCATTTACCTCAATCACATCAGCCAATTCACTTAAAACAATAAAAGAAGTTACAAATGGAGTTATTTAGCGAAATAGAAGATGTAATAGTAGAAGAAATAAAAAAAGTCTTTGAATTGGATTATTTTTCAATTGGTACAGTTCAATTTGGAGGGATTATAATTGTTTGCATGGTTAAATTCAAAGATGAAACTAAATTAAATAGCCAATGGAAAGAATTCAACAGCTACTTAACAGCTAAATTCATACCTACAGTAAAAGATGATTATTCAAAATGGAATTTTTATGTATTTTATTTTTCAAATAATATAGTTAATAAGTCCCTGAAATATGAAATTGAAAATAACAAATTTAGCAGTAGGAAAATTGTAATTGATAATTGCGAATCAATTACTGCAACAGAAATAAATAATGTGATATCAGAACACATTACAAACGACAAAATTCAAATTAATGTTGAAAATAAAGAAATATCAACATTTAACAAGAATGCTTCTCTAGCAAATATTTTAGATAAGTTAAGCTTAAGTAAAAAAAATGATGAAGATATGCAAAATGCATTGGGTCAAATAGAAAATATTTTTAAAGATGAAATTTAAAAAAGTTGAAATACAAGCATTTCGTGCATACGATAAAGTACATGATGGAACATTTGATTTTACCCGTGAAGATGGTAAGAATGCTGATTTTATTTCATTATACGCTCCTAATGGATTTGGTAAAACATCGTTTTATGATGCAGTTGAATATGGTATAACAAATAACATTGATCGTTTCTTAAGAAAAGGAAACGGAAAAGATACATTTAATTCCGTTAAGTCTGAAAGAAGCATTAGGTCAAATAATAAGAGACAATATTTTTTAAGAAATAATAATTCAGATGATGATCTTCCATCATTTATAAAATTATACACTGTAGCTGAAGCATATCCAATTGAAACTAACATAGAGAAACCTAAAAGTAAAGCAGGTTATGATTACAAATTTGATCCAAGCGCAACTATAAATAAAGAATTTAAAACAGTCATTTTATCACAGGAATGGATTGATGCTTTTTTAAAAGAAGATAAACCAGAAGATAGATATGAGAGATTTATCGAATATTTTGGAGATAAAAATATTGATGAATATTATAATAAATTAATAAGCCTAATTGCTTTAAATAATAAGAATATAGAAGCGCTTACGAAAGTGTTAAGCGGTATACAACTAGAGTTAAAGTTTGGGGGAGACAAAGATATTCTCAAAAAGGTGAATGAAACAATTATTTCACTTAACAAAGTAGGGGAAAATTTAAAAGAGATTGATGAATCTTATTCAGAAACTGACGCTCTTAATCTTTCAAATAAAATATCCGAAAGAAAAGTTGATTTAGATTTTGAAATCAAAAAGGCAACCGAACACATGAAGTACTTAGATATTTTCTATGTAGGCAATGAAGAGGTTGCAGGACTGGCTAAATATTTTGAATCAAAAATAAAAATTGAGCAAGTTGATAATCAATACAAAGAAAATCTCTCTATTCTTGAAAAATTTGATAAAAAACAAAAATGCGTTAACGAAATTGATTCGATTAAATCACAAAACAATGAAATAGGAACTAAAAAACAAAATCTTGAATCATTACAAAAAGACTTAAAAGAGTATGAAAAAATTGCTCAAGAAATTGCATCTGGAAAAGAAAAAAGTGAATTATTAAAAAAAGAATTATCAGCCCTAACGCTAAATATAGATGCCCTTAATGAAAAGGAAAGCGAAAATAGATCCAAACAAAGTTCTTTACAAAATCAAATTTTAGAGTTAGAAAAAAGTATTTCAGAAATTCCAAAACTTTCAGAAGACTATAATAATTATAATCTAAAACTTAAAGAATCTCAAACAAAACTTGATAAAGTTGAACCTGAAATCAAAAGTTTAGAACAAAAGAAAAGTTTATTAGAAATATCAATAAATAATTTACAGAAATCTATTCAAGAGATAAATGCTGGTACATATCCATCTATTTCGGATGAATTGTATTCTAACAATGCGGAAATCATTGAGGCACTTATCGGAATTGAAAAGTCAATAACTATAGAACATGAAAATCTACATGCAATTAATTCTAATATACAAACAAGCGAAAATTTTAAAAAAGAAATTGAACAGTTCATTTCAAAGGGATCTGAAATAGTACATAAAAGTCAAACCAGCTCTTGCCCATTATGTGAGCAACAATATGAATCTTTTAGTGTATTAGCTTCGAAAATATCTAATAACAGCCTCCTGTCAAATATTCTTTCTGGCTTATTAAAGGATAGAGATGATAAAAACAAGAATATTGCTCAGTTGAATGAGTCATTAAAATCGAATAGGCAACAGCTCGTGGCCGAAATCACTAAGAAACTAGAAGAAACAGAAATAGAACGTGCAAAATTATTAGAAAATTTTAAAAAATATATTGATTTTAAATCCGAAATTATCAAAGAAATAGAATTATATAATAAACCTCTGAATGACCTAGATTTAAAATTAAATGAAAAGACGTTTGAAGTTTTCGAAAAAGAATCCAAAGATACTCTAGAAGAGCTAAAATCAGAATTGACTTCATGCATCAGAAGAGATGAAGAATTAAAAAAATCTGTTATTGACGAATCATTAAATTTAGATATTAAAAAAATTAAATCTTCCCACAATTTAACGAAACTAGATAGGCTTAGTAAAGAACCTATTTATTTAAAGATCGTTGAGTATTTTAAAATAAATTATCCTGAAGCAATAATCGCCGATAAACCATTATCTGACGAAATAATATTGATAACACATAATTTAGAATCGAATGTTGACAGAGAAATAAAGTTGAACGAAGAAATTGCAGATCTCAATATTATACTAAAAGCATTTACAGTTGAGGGTGTTCAAAAAAACAATGAACTAATAAGCGAAACCAAAAATATATACGTTAAAATAATAAATTCATTTGAGCAAGAAGTTCGATCAAAGTTGAATATTGAATTAAATGGGCACACAATTGATTCATTTTCTAATTTTTTAGATAGTAATAAAAACAACAGTAAGGATAAAATTGTCAAACATGAATTGATAATAAAAGACTATGATCTACTATCTCAATTCAAAGAAAACGTTACTCCATTTTTGAAATACGAGAAAGCGAAAGTTAAAGAGAAGGATACTAAAGATAGAATTCAGTTTTTAAAAACTAAAATATCTAGTGAATTAGAAAAGGAATTGCAAAATGTGTCTGAATATTTGACTCAACAAATAGATTCATTCTTTTATGAAGGCTTGATAAATGAATTGTACAGAAAAATAGATCCACATCCTGATTATAAGACAGTAACCTTTAGATGTGATTTTTCGGACACAAAGCCAAAATTGAATGTTTGTGTTTATCAGGAAAATGAAGATGAGTTAATAATTCCAAATCTTTACTTTAGTACCGCGCAATTAAATATATTAAGTTTAAGTATATTTTTGGCAAAGGCATTAAATGCTAAAGATGATAAGGGAAAACCATTTGACTGCATTTTTATTGATGATCCAATTCAATCAATGGATAGCATCAACATTCTTTCTACAATCGACTTAATAAGAAGTATTGTTGTAAACCATAAAAAACAAATAATACTTTCTACGCATGACGAAAATTTTCATAATCTTTTGAAGAAAAAAATGCCAACAAATTTATTCAATTCTAAATTTATGGAACTTGAAAGTTTTGGTAAGGTAAAAAATGATATTTAATACGTAATAAACAATATGGAATATATTTCTACCTCAGCACTTGCAAATGAGATTGATATCAATGCTAGTGAATTATTTGAAAAACTAAAGTCACTTGGATGGATAGAAAGAAAAAACGACAAGTGGATACTTACTAATCTTGGCGAACAAAAAGGCGGACAAACAAGAAGTAATCCTAAATTCGGAGAATATATCGTTTGGCCAGAAAATATTTCTATCAGCAATGGAGAACAAAAGGATAAAGCAAAACTTATTAACGCAACAGCAATTGGGAAGCACTTTTCTATTTCATCCCAAAGACTTAATCTGATTCTCTCAGAATTAGGTTTGATAGAAAAAGATATTGCAGCAGGCTGGGAAATAACTAAACTTGGGAAAAGTATTGGTGGTAGACAGTTTGAGCATGAAACATCAGGAGCTAATTATGTATTATGGCCTGAAGGTATTTTGCAATACAAAAGGCTTTTAGAAGTATTTAAAGAAAGTTTGCCAGAACAACCAATACTTCAAAAGGAAATTCATATCTCAACTTCACAAATCGAAACACCAACTATCAATAAAGATAATTTTAGAGAAAAGTTTGAAGCGAAGCATCGAACTATTGACGGGCATTATGTTCGAAGTAAAGCTGAAATGTTAATTGATAATTGGCTTTACCAATATGGACTTATTCATGCTTATGAAAGAAAGCTTCCAATAGATGAAGATGTTTATTGCGACTTTTATATCCCTTCAGGTAACGGTAGGCCGCAGGCTGTTTATATAGAATTTTGGGGGCTTGAGAATGATCCAAAGTATACTGCTCGTAAAAACAAAAAAATAGAAATATATAAAAAAGAAGGCCTTTCGCTAATAGAATTAACTGACGCTGATTTACAAAATATAGACGATATTTTGGCGAAAAAACTTAGACAATTCAAAGTGCCAATTGGGTAGAAATATAAATTTACCAAGTGAATTTGAAAATCGATAAGACAATGGATCGTAAAAAAAAGCATGGAAGTTTTATATTGACGAACGAGTTTACATTGGAAGAATTTCTTGCAGTAGCTCTTTTGCCAAACTCTGAAAAGGAATATTATCCAGTTAGTCACTTCCCAACCGATAAACATTTGGAAGATTATTTGGCAACCATTGAGTCAAGATCAGAAAAAGAAGTTCGGGATTTATTAAGACATTTTTTACCTAAGAATTCAACTTACGGAAAGGATAACTATTACCGTAAGTATTATATTCAGCGAGAGGAAAGTGAATCAATAACTTTAGAACAGCAAGTGGAAACAAACAATTATAGAATTGAAGATACCGAATATTATAGGCGGCTAATTTTTTCTATATTTCCCCATGAACATGTTTGGGAGGGTTTGACTTGGACTTTAGACCTTTTACCGCATTCACCCAATGAAGCAATTAGAGTAATAGACGCTTATTTTTTAGCTAACTGTCAATTTTTACCAGACGATTTAATGACTGGAATCAGTGACTGTACTACTATTCTAAGGGCTAGGTATTTTGATAAGGAACATCCAAGAGAAATTTTTTTAAATCTGTTGCCTAAAGAGTTTGAGCAATTAGTTGCAGGACTGTATTCTGAGATGAAGTACTTAACCAGGCTAACTAAAACTACACGAGATGGAGGTGTTGATATTTTTGCTTCTAAAGATGAGCCTGGTAAGAAAGAGAAACTCGTAATTCAATGCAAACGTTACACTCCAAAGATTACCTTAGACGAAGTTAAAGTATTGCATTCAACGACTTTGAGTACTAAATCTACTAAAGGCGTATTTGTTACAAGTTCTGAATATACTAGAGATGCAAAAAAGTTTTCCGAGGATAATCCTTCAGTTGAACTAATAGACTATAAACAATTAATTAAACTTTTGAACAAACATTATGGCCCATATTGGACAAGCAAAATTAGCCGTATTCTTAACAATCAAAAAATCAGAATTAAATAATAAAACGATTAAACAACTATGCGTTCAAAAAGTGAAATCTTATTGGCGATTAAACAACAGTTAGAATTTGTTAAAGATAATCTTCACGATTTAAAAAATAATCCCAATGATGCTAAAATTAAAAGGCAGTCATTCGCAAATCTTATCACATGGGGCAGAACTGTTACTTTTGTTATACAAAATCTTAAAAGTGTTGTCGGTGAAGATAAATTTAATACTTGGTATCAGCCTTTTCAAGATGAGATGAAAAATGATCAATTATTAAATATGTTTAAAGATGCGAGGAATAATTTAGAAAAGCAGGGCAAGCTTCATACGTCATCGATAGGTTTACGAAATTTTTCTTTTGATACAAGTATGCTCAATAATTTCCAACCACCACCTAATAACAAAGGTTTTTTTATAGGCGATCAATTTGGGGGGAGTGGATGGATTATTGAATTGCCAGACGGAAGCACAGAAAAAATATATGTTGATATGGCTGATATACAGACATGGACTATTGAAATTTCATTCTCTAATCATGCAGTCATGCATTTAGGGCAAACAGTAACAGACACAAGCATAGAAAATTGTTCTTCATTATATTATGATTATTTAAAAGGTTTAGTCGAGAAAACTACATTAGAATTTAAATAGTTATTAAAATATATATATATACATTTTCCTTATTCAGAAACAAACTATACGTGTTATGAATTGAGTGACAAATAGAAAATAAATCCTGAAAAATTTTTACAATTACATTTCAATACATTGATCACAATGTTTGAAGGAGTTTTTTTTCAAAATTTCATTGGTTGAAAATTTTTTCATAAAAATTTAGATAAAAATTGTGCATGCCTATTATGCTCGTTGCAGAGCCTCTAGCGAGCAATATTGATTTATTGGTATCAAATTTCAAATTTGGAAAATTTGGGTAAAAATTTGTGAAGGGGTACTTCAAATAATGTAAGACCTAGATTTAGACCCTTAAATAAGATACGCATGTACATTAAATAGAGCCATAATTTAAGGGCTTATTTTTATACTTTCTCACTTTGCCATGGTTTAATTCATAATGCAAAGTCACAAAAAATACGAGAAGAAATATTTTCAGATTCGAGTAATTGGTCAGAATGATACTGGAAAATCTGAGTTGAAAACTCTTCACTTATTGGCAGTAGATTACGCACAAGCAATGAGCTTGGCGAGATGGCATCTTCATTTCGAATATCAATGTTTTCAAGCATTCTTATTGCAGTATCGCTTTTTGAAGATTGCCTTATTTCAATACTATAGTCAATTACAAGGTTATGAGATCAGCAGATTTCATGTGATCGCTTGTCTTTATGTATTCAAGATGGATAATAGATTTGATGAAGATGTTTCATTGCTTATTCTGGCTGAAGCTCGCAAGCTTATTGTAAATTATCTAAGAAATAAAAAATAATTGGGCAGAAGAGTACAAGCAAAATTACTCCTTGATTCCTTTAAAGAAATCAGTCATGGATATTTGAAGGTATACACATATTTTCTTAAGTGTACTTACGGAGAAATCTCTTTTTCCAGTTTCAATTCTACCAAAGTGTATTCCCGTATCATTGAATGCATTCTCCTGAGTTAAATTGGCTTTTTCTCTAAGTTCTTTAACTCGTTGAGCTAATTTTCTTAAAAGTTTTGGATTTCCTTCTGTGCCCATGACCGAAAGGTCGGGACGTTGACCTATATAATTAATTACCGTACGGTCATTTTGTAAAGTATTTTTACTAATTTGGTAAGCGAATAAGGCGGAAACCGAAAAGCCCTGAAAGAGTAGGTAAGGTTAAATTTTAATGTTTATGCACAGAATTACTTTAGTTCTTTTATTAATGCTTCTTACTTTTTCATGTAAAAAGAAAGAAGATCCACAGCCTTCAACACCAAGTGGAACTGGAGGCACAGGTGGTACAACAACAACCAAAACAATTCAATTTTACCAGGCTTATATTCCAAGTGGAACAAATGGAAAAGTTAATTACTTCTTCTTTGCAAAAGATCCAGATGCGTTGGTTGCACATGGTACTTTGAACGGGTCTGTTCGACCTTCAAATTCAACTTCAGCTTGCTATGATCCTGCTTCTTATACTGTAATGAGTAATTTGATATATGGTAGCCGATATCACTACCAGATTAAAAGTGGTAATGCAGCATCATCTACAGTAATAATTGATGGCTACTTCACCATATCAGCAGCTGGTACTGTAACATTAGAACAAGTGCAACCAACAAGTGGGCCACGTATGGTATATGAGGAATGCGGTGCAACAAAAGGATCTTTTACAGTCTATTGTCAGTATAAAAACTAATAAACTAATTAGAAAGGCGATCTACGGATCGCCTTTTTGTTTTGATAATAAAACACATAAACATTTATTGAAATTATACTTTTACAATGAACCTGCTTTATTGAAATAAAAGACCTATGAAATTTATCATTAAATTAATACTGATAGTAAGCTGCCTTGTAATTGCAAATGGATTTGTATGTAATAACAAGCCAACAGGTATGCTTGATTTGATAAAGACTAGGATTGAACTCTACTACGATCAGGAAAGAAAAGAATTGCAGATTAAGGTTGAAGGGAAAGAACAAATTGAATTAGTACAGATTTATGCAGGTGAAAAATTACTTGTGGAATTTGACAATCAGCAAATCCCTCCTTGGGATTCTATTATTCGATTGAAGATGGGTTGTCCTTTACCTTGTAAGTTTTGTTATATCATACAAACAAATGATGGAATGAGGCACAATATGAAAAGCAAGAAAACTGATTTGAATGAAAACGGGTCTTTCTGTGAGATTGGATCCCCAAAAAAGAATTAAACGAAACCCAAGACAAAAGCACCTTGGGTTTTTTATTCACTATCTCTGGATTCAATATATGCTTATAGCAGATGTTTCTGAAGTATTTCCCGAAAGAGCAACATTTACGCCTTCTTTATTAATTTCCGAAATGATTGTTGCCTGCACTTCCTTTTGTAAATCCTCTGAAGAAAGAATAGAATCATGTATACTAACAAAAACCTCTTTAGGATATTTTTCTGTTAAAATACCAAGTACTCTTCTAGTGATTATATCCGTTTCCAGGATCTGCATTCGTTTAGCTAAGGTTGCATGATTTTCTTTTTTTATGTCACAAAGAATTGAATATACATTCGGGAATTCGCTTACAAACAGTTGCAGCAGCGGTGTTTTCCTGATCATCCAGCCTCTGGGAATTTTACAGTAGAAGATATAATGGAAGAAATCAGTTTTAAATGTTTTTCTCAGATCTTCATTTTTTGGATCAAGGTTCATTTTCAACATCAAGTAATCATAGATCATACCTTCTTCACATAGATTAATATAGCTGGAAACATCAGGCGATGAATCAATATCAATTCCTTTATCTCTTAACTCCTGCATCAATACAATAGCAAACAGTAACGGTTGACTATTCTTGATATCTGATTCTTTCAATAACTTTCCATTTACCATTAATCCTTTTTTGATTTCTTTTCTAAGAGAGCTGATATTGTGGAATATCCTGGTTTCTCTTTCTTTAAAGAAGTAATCTTGTTGTTCAATTTTCTGGATAGAAAGCATGTCTGATTTAAACTGATTCCAGGTGTATTTTATTTCTTCCTTATCTGTAAGGTCAATCTGATAAAGGGAAAGATTCTTTTCAACCTGGGATAAAGCTGTACCCACATAAGAATACAAATAAGAGGAAGTAGAAGAAGATAAGAAATAAGAAGATGATCTAGTATATTTATAAACAGAACACTTTTTAAACTCTATATTAGCTGTATCCACATAAGAATATACAGTAGAAGGATAGTAGTAGTTAGAACAATAAGGAGTAGGATAATAAATAACTAAAGAAGAAAGATCATCTGAAAGAATATACTCTGGATAAGAGAAATCCCAGCAAGATGTATCTATAAGAGATATGTCGTATGATGATGCTATTTTGCTCTTACTGGTTAAAACCTGATTTACTATGTCTAATTCCAACTTGAATAATAGATTATATAAATGAGTTAATAGCTTATCTTTAGTAGAATAGTAATTAAGTCTCATCTTGTTTGAGAACTTTGTATCATCGCTCATGATTTGCCTGAAGATTTCATTTCTATATTTTTCGGTTAGTCTATAACCATAACATTTGCCATTGCCTTTATTTTTTCCTGTATGGTGGTGGTAGATTCCGTCACATTCAATGATGCCAAGTTCAGTAGTGAGAATATTAAGTATAGGTTTAACATATCTCTTGCCAAGAATCTTACGGAGCATCTTAGATGACAATGGTATAAATGAATCTTTGCCGAGTGATTTATCCAGGAACCTGGAAACATACAATTCATGTATAATATACAAGAACTTGTCGATGTGGTGGGAGATCATTTCTTCCCGACCAATAGAAGTAAGTACCATTGGGAAACTGCAAAGGGAAGAGGGGATATAGAAGTATACCGCTTTTTTCATGTCTGTTAATCTTTTAGTTTTTCCTGTTAATCTTAGTTTAGTCTCTTAGAGGAAGCAAGGCAAGATTAACAGATCAGAATCCTTGCTTCCATTGTATAAGAGGTATATTAAAAACAATAATGGTTTGCTTTCAAAGAATCAAGGAATCAAAGAAATATTTTTTTTCAATATGTGATAAAGCTGTACCCACATAAGAATACATAGAGAAAGTAGAAGAAGAGGATAATAAAGTAGAAGGAACTAATATTATAAAAACAAATAGAAATTCAATTGCTGTGTAAGATTAAGTCCTCTCGAATAAGACCTTCAAATTTCAATATTGAAAGGGTGTAATTAGAGGAAAGTGTATAAGAATAAGTTTTAACATAAATTTATACTTAACGGACACTTAGACTTTATAAAATATGAAGACAAAAGTAATATGTCTGGTTCGTGTGAGTACACAAGACCAGGATTACCAAAGACAGATTTCTGATTTGACAAAATACAGTCAGGCCAGAGATTTTGTAATTGTAGATTTTATCTCTGAAAAAGTTTCAGGCACAAAACGAAATGAAGAACGAAACGGGATTCAAGAACTTTTAAAAAGGGCCAGAAAGAAAGAATTTCAAAAAGTAATTGTTCAGGAGATTTCAAGGTTAGGAAGAAATCCATTTCAGGTTCAACGTGTGATTGAAGAATTGGCAGAGCTTTCTATTTCAGTTGTGGTTCAAAACATGAACCTTGAGACTTTGGATGAAGGTGGAAATAGAAACGGATTTATAGATTTGATGCTAAGCACAGCAGTTCATTTTAGTTCAATTGAGAGAAGTTGGATTGTAAATCGAATTCGTTCAGGACAAAAGAACAGTAAGAAAAAAATTGGACGTCCATTCAATACATTTGAGAGTAAGGAAGCTGTATTGAAAAAATATGCAGCAGTTGTAAGAGATTTGAAAAGTGGAATCTCAATAAGAAAGGTGGCAAAGTTGAATGATTTATCAACTCCAACTATTCAACGAGTAAAAAAGCTGATGCAGGAATTGTAGTAGTGTTGAGGGGTACAAGGTAGAGAAGTTTTTGTTCATTATCTGTCACACGAAAAAATGCACCGAATGTGTAATGCAGATATAATTGAATTTGACTTCTCATGTCTCTTATGAAAATAATAATTGAAATAAAGAATTGACAAATTATAGATTTGCAACTTTGAAATGAGTTATTCGTTTATAACTAAAACAGCATGACTAATACGAAGACTTTGAAGTATAGGTTACATTTAGTTTACTGAATAAATAAAAATGAATAAATAAAAATAAAATAAAAAAAACCAGTCAGACGAATCCAACTGGTGAGTGATGAAAAAGAAATTTCGACCCTTCTTTTTTATTGGTAATACTAAAATAGAACAATAAGGTTTCATAATCAAGAAACTTTTTCTATTTGTTCCCGCCCAATAGATCTCATCCACTCATCTAGGTAAATCAGGCTACAACAGGAAGTATAAAATTCCTGAACAGAAAAACTATGTCTTTTCTTCATTAGAAAATAAAGAAGAAAAGCAGAGATGGAAGAATATTGTCTAATAATCTATTTGTGATATCATGGTAACAGTAAGTATGTGTAGGAAGAAATTGAAAGGAGATAAGAACTTTTCTGATGAACAGGTTTTGCAACTAATATCTTTTTTATATCATCTAGCTCAATTGGAGTTGGATGAATTTTATTTCAAGAGTCACTAAAAAAAACACATATATGAAAAAAGCGGTAATTTATTCTCGGGTATCAACTGATGAGCAGGCACAATTAGGTTACAGTCTAAGGGATCAGGAACGATGTTTAAGATTATTTTGTGAGAAAAATGACTTAGAAGTTGTGCATCATTATCAAGACGATCATAGTGCAAAGGATTTTAATAGACCACAGTTTCAGCAATTCTTAAGAGATGTAAAAAGTAAAAGAATCAAGGTTGACTATTTTGTTTGCCTGAAACAGGATCGGTTTTCAAGAGATACAAGATTAGCATTGAATTCAGTTCATGATCTAGAGAAACTTGGTGTGACAGTTAAATATGTAGAAAATAATTTAGACCTTTCAATTGCAGAAAACATTATACCTTACTTGCTAAATTTTGGAATAGCTGAATTGGAGAATAAAAGGTTAAGCGAAAGAACAAAGAAGGGTATGCGCCAAGCTAAACGTGAAGGGCGTTGGGTTGGTACACCCCCAAGAGGTTACAAATCTATACCCGATTCTACAGGAAAAAAAATATTGACACCGAATCAATATTCAACGTTAATTATAGAAGCATTTACAGAGTTTGCTCAAGGGAATCATTCTACAGAATCATTAAGGAAGGTCTTATATGCACGTGGTCTAAAAGTATCAGAGAATCAATTTCCAAATATCCTTAAAAATCCTATTTATTGTGGGAAGATAAGAATCGATGAGTGGAAAGAAGAGAAAGAAGAAATTGTCATCGGAATTCATGAGCCTTTGATAAGTGTGGAGCTATTCGAAAAAGTACAGCGTATATTAAACGGAACTTCTACACCTAACAAACCTCATAAAAAACTTGATCCTGAACTTCCAT
Organism: Cytophaga hutchinsonii ATCC 33406; assembly: GCF_000014145.1. Taxonomy (NCBI): domain Bacteria; kingdom Pseudomonadati; phylum Bacteroidota; class Cytophagia; order Cytophagales; family Cytophagaceae; genus Cytophaga; species Cytophaga hutchinsonii. The sequence continues at coordinate 62,693 of NC_008255.1, forward strand.
TGCGGCCCTTTTTAAAATGCAGTTGTGGCAGTAATTTGACAGGGAGTAGGTCAAGGAGTAGAAATGGCAATTATCATTATTACTACCACTGCCAAAATGGTTGTTCTGTAAGATTTCCTGCTAAGGTTGCAAATAAAAAATTCGAAACGTTTCTTTCAATGTTTTCTTTTTCTGAAGATGTTATTCTTTTGTATAAAGAAGTATTAAAAGACGAATTCTCAAAACAAGTAAAAGAAAGGTTGGAATTGAGTGCAGCTGATGCGGCACTCAAATTAAAAACCCAAAATCTTCTTGATAATGCAGATGAAAAATATATCGCGAATGAGCTTGATAATACCACTTATCAAAGAGTAAAAGAAAAGTATCAGAAAATACTGGATACAATTACAAATAAAGAGCTCGATTCTAAAGTTGTTAAGTCTGAATTTGAAAAATATTTAAAAGGAGTAACCCTCTTGGATTCATTAGATGTTAAGTATAAAGAAGGAACGATAGAGTTTAAAAACGCTCTTCTTGGTTCGATATTCATGGGCAAATTAGAATTTTCCGAAAACGAGTATCGAACCACTCAAATTAATAGTGTTGTCGAAAATTTGCTTTTGAATTTCAATGAATTAGCAAGCTATAAAAAAGAAAAAGCCACTACGAATAGTGGCTTTTTACAGCAGGCTCCCCCTCTTGGGCTCGAACCAAGGACCCCATGATTAACAGTCATGTGCTCTAACCAGCTGAGCTAAGGAGGAGTGTCTCCGAATTGGGAATGCAATATTAAGCGTTTGTTTTGTATTATGCAACTCTCATTCTGAAATTTTTTACATCTTATTCATACTGAGTGAAATTAAATTATAAATAGCTTTAATATGCGCTTATATACATGAAAAACTCAGGTGCAGGCATGATATGCACATATAATTTCGCTGAAAAATAAAAGGGGAACTAAATGCGTTTAAAATAAGTAATAAAGAGGATTTTCCTCTTACAATGTATTAATTTAGCACACGTAAAATAATTGTATTACAACTATGAGTTTGAAGAAACTAGGAATGTTAGCGGTAGTGTCTTCTATCTTTGGAGGCATTGTAGCTTTAGTCGGCTACCAGTATTTTGTCAAAAAGAATGAATTTACGTCCATTGAATCGATGCAGCGCGCATCCTTTGCAAATTTTTCAGATACATCTGCTATCGCAGTGCCTGCGGGTCTCAATTTTATTCATGCCGCAGAATTGACTACACCGGCAGTAGTGCATATAAAAACAACGTATATGCCTGAAACTACACGCCCTAAAACGCGTGATGAAGAATTGTTCCGGTACTTCTATGGTGATCCGTATGAAAATTACAACCAGCCGCGCGAAGCTTCCGGCTCCGGCGTTATTGTTACCGGCGGCGGATATATCGTAACAAATAATCACGTGGTTGATAAAGCATCTAAGATTCAGGTTGTATTAAATGACAAAAGAACCTACGATGCAAAACTGATCGGAACAGATCCGACAACGGATCTGGCATTGATTAAAATTGAAGGTGAAAATCTTCCGTTTGTAGTGTATGGCAACTCGGATCAGGTGCGTATCGGTGAGTGGGTACTGGCTGTAGGAAATCCGTTTAACTTAACGTCTACGGTTACCGCAGGTATTATCAGCGCTAAAACAAGAAGCATCAATATCCTGAGAGATAAAGATAACATGGCGATTGAATCTTTTCTGCAGACAGATGCGGTAGTAAACCCGGGCAATAGCGGTGGTGCATTGGTAAACTTAAGAGGAGAACTGATTGGTATCAATACGGCTATTGCAAGTCCTACGGGAGCATATGCAGGTTATTCGTTTGCTGTACCGGTATCTCTTGTTAAAAAAGTGATTGATGACATCATGAACTATGGCCAGGTGCAACGTGGTTTATTAGGTGTGGTGATTCAGGATATGACGCCTGCTTTAGCAAAGGAAAAAACAATCGATTTTATTTCAGGAGTTTATGTGAGTGCCGTTAATCAGGGAAGTGCAGCAGACCTGGGAGGTATTAAAGAAGGCGATATTGTAACAAAGATCAATGACATCAACATCGGCGCAACAACACAATTGCAGGAAGTAGTGGCGCGCTACAGACCCGGCGACAAATTGAAAGTTAAGTATGTGCGCAAAGGAAAAGAACTTGAAACTTCGGTTACCTTAAAAAATAAATTAGGCGATATGGCCATTGTTGCTAAAGACGACAACTCTGTTAAAACGAAGCTTGGCGCAGACTTACAGCCGGTATCGGGTGGTGAAATGAGTGTGCTGGAAATTTCCGGCGGTGCAAAGGTTGCAAAATTATTTAGCGGTAAATTAAAAGAAGCAGGCGTAAGAGAAGGATTTATTATTACTTCCATCGATAAAAAACCTGTCAGCTCGCCGGAAGATGTTGTCCGCATTCTTGAATCTACTACCAATGGCGGTATCTTGATGGAAGGTATTTATCCGAATGGAAAAAAAGAATTCTACGGCATTGGTTGGTAAAACAGATCAGCGATAAAAAATAAAAAAAGTGTTCGAAAGAACACTTTTTTTATGTAAAAACGTATAAACAAATTATGACTCAGCTACCGGTTAAAGAAATATTTGACGCATTTAATATTCAAAAACAAAATGCGTCTGCTATGTCTGCAGGTCAAACATGGCATAGCAATGAAACGTTTCTAAAAAGTTCGCCGATTAACGGAGAGCTTTTGGCAACTGTTGAGTATGCTTCAAAAGAAACGTATAATGCATTGATTGAAAAAGCTCAGGAGGCTTTTCCTGTATGGAGCGCATTGCCTGCTCCCAAACGTGGTGAAATCATCCGGCAGATTGGTGATGCATTCAGAGAAAAGAAACAGGAATTAGGCGCGCTCATTACAATAGAGACAGGAAAGCTTTTACAGGAAGGTTTGGGTGAAGTGCAGGAAATTATTGATGTGTGCGATTTTGCCGTTGGCTTGTCACGCCAGCTGTATGGCTTAACCATGCACTCTGAAAGACCTGATCACAGAATGTATGAACAATATCACCCGCTTGGGATTGTCGGGATTATATCCGCCTTTAACTTTCCTGCTGCTGTCTGGTCGTGGAACGCAATCATTGGCGCTGTATGTGGTAACGTATGTATCTGGAAGCCGTCAGAAAAAGCACCTTTGTCGGCAATTGCCTGTCAGTCGGTTGTTTCAGAAGTAATAAAGAAGAACGGATTGCCGGAAGGAATATTCACCATCTACCAGGGAGCCGCCGCGCAAGGCAGCTGGATGGCGGATGACGAACGCGTAGCGCTTGTTTCTGCTACCGGGTCTGTTGCAATGGGTAAAAAAGTGAATCAGGCTGTTGCCGGTCGCTTAGGCAAAGTTTTGTTAGAACTTGGCGGTAACAATGCGATCATTGTTACAGAAAAAGCCAATCTTGACATGGCAACACGTGCCATTGTTTTTGGGGCAGTGGGTACGGCTGGTCAGCGTTGTACAACGACACGCAGGTTGATTGTGCATGAAAGCATATACAAAAAGCTTGTTGATGATCTGACACGTATTTACGCACAGCTTTCTATAGGAAGCCCTTTGGATGCAGACACATTGGTTGGCCCGTTGATTGATGAAACAGCTGTAGAACTGTATGAAAAACGCATAGCGACTGCTCAGAAGGAAGGGGCGGTATTAGTCACAGGCGGCAAGCGTATGCAGCCTAAAGGTTTTGAAAAAGGAACATATGTGTTGCCTGCTATTTTAGAAGCCGACGGTGCAATACCATCCATTCAGGAAGAAACGTTTGCGCCGATTTTGTATATTTCAAAATACACCGGACACGTAGAAAATGCCATAAAAATGAACAATGGCGTGCGCCAGGGTTTATCTTCCGCCATTTTTACAGGAGATTTACAACAAATGGAAAGATTCCTTTCAAATAAAGGGTCTGATTGCGGCATTGCCAATGTAAACATAGGAACGTCAGGCGCTGAAATAGGAGGTGCATTTGGAGGTGAAAAAGAAACCGGTGGAGGCAGAGAGTCTGGTTCTGATAGTTGGAAAGCATATATGCGACGCCAAACGAATACAATTAATTACGGGAATACCTTGCCTCTTGCTCAAGGGATAAAATTTGATTTATAAATCAGAATGTTGCATTTTGCATTTGAATAGAATTAATTATATTTAATACCAACTAACTTTTTTATTATTTTACCTATGAAAAATATGGAAACAGCCGTGGACACCAAATACCATTCAATCATGCTTGTCGATGATAATGAAATCGACAACTTAATAAATCAAAAAATGATTGAAGCAGCCGGCATATGTACGCATATATTTGTTCACTCTGGTGCAAGAAGCGCCATTGAATTTTTGAAAAATATAGAGAAACTTGCTAAAGGGTCATTGGATTTGTATTTGCCGGATTTGATTTTTCTTGACATTGATATGCCTTTAATGGACGGCTTTCAATTTTTAGAAGAGTTTGAAAAAATGTCTGATCTGATAAAAGATCAATGCAACGTAATCATGCTTACATCCTCACTGAATCCACAGGATTTAATGAAGGCAAAAAAGAATAAACACATCATTAAATACATCAACAAACCATTGACCCTGGATAATCTAAGAAAGATTTAACTTCTTAAATTTCGGCAAGTTTGTCAATAAACTGATGATTCAGATTTAAATAATTAAACGGAGAATAATACTTCGGTAAAGCTAAATTAAGCTTGTCTACCAGAATGCTTAGTTTAGCTTTTTTAGCTTTTTTACCTTCATTCAAGGCCGTCTTACAAATCTTAATAATGATCACAGCATGTGCGCACTCATCTTTACCTAACAGGCGTATCTGGCGCTGAATGCTATTTACCAACTGATTAAATAAATCGTGCTCCTTGATCATTACATATTGAAGCGCAAGCAATAATTTAATTTCTAAAAACGTGTTGGGATATTTTTTTAACGCCGTTTCATTTAACAGGTTATTCAGATATTTAGCAGCCTCATCGTATTTTTCCGCGAAGAAGCAGGCAGACACTCTGTAGTTGATATAAAGAATGTATTCGGGAAGGTTTTGTTTGTTGATCTCATAATCTTCAAACAATTCTTTTGCTTCGCCATACATAAGCTTTTCCGTGCGTTCTGCTAAATAAAATGTTTGCTTTGACAGCAGCAATGCAGGAGAGAAGGTGTAAAGCGTATAGTTTGAAACAAAGACAGGCATGGATTCACTGATATCTTCCATGGCTTTTTTCAAACGCGCATCATTATCTACTAAATTGAAGTATTCAATTTTAAGATAATCAAGAACTAAGATCAAATGATAATAGGTTGCATCCAGATAGTATTGATCAAAAATTGTTTGAATCGATTCAAAGGTAGATTCCATTTCCGGTTTTGCAACCTTATCAATTTTCAATTCGTGAAAAATATTAATGAACGATTGAAAAACGAATAGCCGGTGTGATTGATAGAGGTTCGCAATGTTATTCATTTCACTACGCATTAACTCCAGGCCTATTTTATCAGACTCGCTGCCGGTTAAAAAGTATTCGCCGTATTTTTTAAAGTAATTCCCCAGCATATCCTCCGCTTTATCAAGCGCAAGCATGTAAGCTACATGGCGGTTATAAAGCTGCGAATAAGAGAAATGATCTTCAGGAGAATTGATTAATAACTTTTTAAGCGTTTTGTATATGATCGTCAATTCATTTGACAGATCGTAATCCAGTAATTCCTTTTCCAGCTTTTTTAAAGAAGCAATGGCAATCGCACGTTTCTTGGTGAAGATAATGTCGTGTACGGTAGCAACTTTTTTGATCAGCGAAGTACGAGGACTTTCCATTTCCTGAAGAAGGTATTCTTCAATTTTTTGGTTCAGCCTGGATCGAAGCGTGTAATATGCATTATTATTTACTTCAAGCTCTTCCATGATACGTGTATCTGAAAGCTGCTTCTCGCGCATAAATTTCAATAAATAAGCAGATTTTTCTGCATTGCTATTTATAAGAGAGTCGTAAATGGCTGTGTAATCTTTGGTGGACAGCTGTTTAATGATATTTTTAAGCTTCGACATGAAAAGTAATAATTAAACAATACAAATTTTTGGTACTAGTATATGTTTGTTCTAGCTAAAGTAACAAAAGAAGGTAATATTATCTAGTTATTGTAAATATATTAATGCACAATCAATTGCATTAAAAACACTTAAAACAGGGCTATAGAAGTATCTTTATACTTCTATTTACTTTCTAAAATTGTTTTTAAGTTTACAAGTCCTGTCTCCAGATCACCGCCCAGCACATCCTCCATGTCTACAAACAACAGAAAGAAATTTACAGGATATGCCATCTCGCCATCAAAGCCCCAGACTACTTTTGTTTCTTCTTCATCCTGTGCAATGGTTTCCATGAAAACATGATCTGTCGCTTCAAAGGGTTTGAAGAATCTTAATTCCAAATCAATTCGTTTATTCGGTATGATTTTTTTGATTTCCTGTTCCCCCTGTCCAACTTTTTTCATCTCGCTTTTCCAGGTAGCCGTAAAGCCAACTACTCCATCCCTTCCTCTGTATGTCTTGATGCTGTTTGTGTCTCGCTTAGCCCAAACACTGTAATGTTCCTGGTTTTTAATGTGAGAAACATAAGCAAAAACATCTGGCGAAGATCTATTGATAAGAATGCTTTTTGATACTTCGTAATGGCCGTCAACAAAGAAGGCAAATATAAATGTGAGTACTACAAGAGATAAAAAGCTTAGTGCTACAATTTTTACAATTTTCATAAAAGCAGACAAAAGTTAAACGTATCGTATTGAAAAGTTGTCACAAATAAATATACGAATAAATTCAAGCCAGGGATACCCTGATCATAAAAAAAGAGCTCTTCAAATTCCTGAAGAGCTCTTGTGGAGAATATCGGGTTCGAACCGATGACCTCTTGACTGCCAGCCAAGCGCTCTAGCCAGCTGAGCTAATCCCCCTTTAAGAATACAAATATATCTGTATTACTGGAATTATAATACACGTCTGGCTTTTATTAATATACTTTCATAATAACTCACATACAGATCGCTTTCGACAACCCCCAGTTTCGTAGAGGAATGAATGAACTTTACATCCCGCGGTCCTTTTACAATGCTGACTAAGCCAGCATGTACAACTTTGGATCCGCCTTTTTTATCGGTAAAAAAAACCATATCCCCAGGCTTCAGGTCGCTGTATTTAATGGCCGTACCTGCATTGCTTTGTTCGGCAGAAGTTCGCGGCAGTTGAATATTAACCTCCTTAAAGCAGAGCAGCATCAATCCCGAACAATCCATACCTGCTCTGCTCGTTCCTCCGAATTTATAAGGTGTACCGATATAAGAGCGTGCCTCCGTTATAACTTTATCGGCTTTTTCTGTACTTTCATGATTATTTCCTTTTGTAACAGTCTTAAGCTGTTTGTTATTTTCTTTTGCACGTTTTTGTTTTGCACTTCTGCAGCTCAATAACAAACCAACGAAAAGAAACAGAATGGCTAACCGGGAATAACGCATCGGTAATAGTTGTAATTTTAATTTAAGAATTATATGTGTGGAATTACGGGAATTTTTGCGTTTAATCAAATAGGAGCCTTCTATATGATTAATCTTGGCAAAAGTATTGAATTGCTTGCACATCGCGGGCCGGACGGCCGTGGTACATTTGTCGAAGAACTTATTGCACTTGGGCATAGACGGTTATCTGTTATTGATACGATCAATGGCCGCCAGCCTATGCATGATTCAACAGACAGATATGTCCTAACGTTTAACGGAGAAATATTTAATTATAAAATACTCAGAGAACAGCTCATTCAGGAAGCCGGTTATACCTTTACAACAGATTCTGATACGGAAGTATTGCTGAATGCCTATATACATTGGGGCGAAGCCTGCCTGCTGAAATTAAATGGTTTTTTTGCTTTTGCTATTTACGACAAACAGAAACATGAAATATTTGTAGCCAGAGACCGGATGGGTGTGAAGCCTTTGCTGTATTACAAAGATGAAGACAAATTTATTTTTGCTTCTGAAATGAAAGCTGTGCTGGCCTATAATGTTCCAAAGGAAATTGATTGGGTTTCTGTGCAGCAGTATTTTACCTTAGGCTATATTCCTGAACCGGATTCTATTTTTAAAGACGTTAAAAAACTCGAAGCCGGAAGTTATTTATTGATAAATAAGGCGGGTGTAATTTCTAAAAAATATTATGAAATACCTTCCAGTACGCAAACGAAGCATCAGCATTCATTTGAGCAGGCAGCTGCCCACGTAAAAGAACTGGTGGATGCATCTGTTAAGGACAGACTTGTTGCAGATGTACCTGTCGGCGCGTTTTTAAGCGGCGGTCTGGACTCTTCCATTGTTGTGGCAAGCGCGTCTAAACACGTTGAAAATCTACATACATTTTCAGTTGGCTTTAAAGGAGCGGATTTTTATGATGAAACGAAATCTGCTGAGCTTGTAGCAAAAACATTTAACACCAGCCATACAACTTTTTCACTCAGCCAAACAGAGCTTGCAGACAATATACTGCCTTGTCTGGAAAGCATGAGTGAACCCTTCGGAGATACATCTTCTTTGCCCTTATTTGTTTTATCAAAAAAAGTTGCACCTTCCATGAAAGTAATCCTTTCAGGAGATGGAGCCGATGAACTTTTTGGCGGCTACAACAAACACAGAGCCGAGTGGTTAATTAAAAATCCCAACTGGCAGATCCGTTTTGCTCAACTGATACAGCCTGTAGTAAAAATATTGCCGGGTAACAGGAATACACCTATGGGAGATAAGATTCGACAGGCTCAGAAATTAATCGAAGGCTTAACGTTAACAGATGCGGAAAGATACTACAGATGGTGTTCGGTATTTTCTGAAGAGGCACATAAAGAAATGTTCCAAGAAAATATTGCAGATAACGAAGAATATAAAATCAGGAAGGGTGGCATTTTACATGCGTTCAAAAAAAATCCATATGATTTGAACCGTATTTTATACACCGACCTGAATCTGGTGCTGGGCAGTGACATGCTGCATAAAGTTGACTCCATGTCTATGGCAAATGGCCTGGAGGTGCGGGAACCGATGATTGATTACCGGTTGGTAGAGTATGTTTCAACACTTCCTTCCAGTTATAAAATCAATAAAAACGGCGGCAAGCAAGTATTAAAGCACGCTTATAAAGATGAATTGCCTGCAGAAATTTTATCGAAAGCAAAACACGGATTTGATGTTCCGCTAACAAAAATATTTAGTAAGGAGTTAAAAGCGTGGATTTTAGACGAACTGCTAAGTCAGAAATTCATTGAACAGCAACACGTTTTTAAATGGAGTTATATTAAGAATATTAGAAACGCTATTGATAAAAATAGTAATTTAGATGAATCAAAGATTTGGCCACTTATTACATTTCAATTTTGGTGGAAGAAGTTTATGAACTAAATTAGTAGCAGGAATACAAATAGTTTTTTTGTAAATTAGTTACAGAAGATATTTTACGATACTGATTAATATAGAATGAAAAAACAATAACATATGAAGAAAGCATTAATTACAGGAGTAACGGGTCAGGATGGCGCTTATTTGAGCGAGTTTTTATTGAAAAAAGGATACGAAGTTCACGGCGTTAAAAGAAGATCTTCATTGTTTAACACAGATCGTATAGATCATTTATATGTAGATCAGCATGAAAAAAATGTAAAATTCAAGTTACATTATGGTGATTTAACAGATTCTACCAATTTAATCCGCATTATCCAGGAAGTTCAGCCGGATGAAATATATAATTTAGGAGCCATGTCTCACGTAAAAGTGAGCTTTGATACGCCGGAATATACTGCCAATGCAGATGGTATCGGAACACTGCGTATCCTTGAAGCAATCCGTATTTTAGGTTTGGAAAAAAAGACTAAAATCTATCAGGCTTCTACATCTGAACTTTACGGTTTGGTACAGGAAGTTCCGCAAAAAGAATCAACTCCTTTCTACCCGCGTTCTCCTTATGCTGTTGCGAAAATGTATGCATACTGGATCACGGTTAACTATAGAGAAGCATATAACATGTTTGCCTGTAACGGGATTTTGTTTAACCACGAATCTCCATTACGTGGAGAAACATTTGTTACAAGAAAAATTACACGTGCCGTAGCACGTATTGCTTTAGGTGCACAGGATAAAGTTTACTTAGGCAATCTTGATTCAAAGCGTGACTGGGGACATGCAAAAGATTATGTAGAAGCAATGTGGTTAATCCTGCAACAGAAAAAACCACAAGACTTTGTAATTGCTACGGGTGTTACCACAACGGTTAGAGATTTTGTTAAAATGGCGTTTGCCCGTGTTGGTATCGAAGTAGAATTTAAAGGCAGTGGCGTAAAAGAAACAGCTGTTGTTAAATCTTGCAAAAACAAAGAGTTTCAATTAAAAAAAGGAACTGTTGTTGTTGCAGTAGATAAAGCCTATTTCAGACCAACTGAAGTTGATTTGCTGATCGGAGATCCTTCCAAGTGTAAAAAGATTTTAAAGTGGAAACCGAAGTACAACCTTGCTATGCTTGTAAACGAAATGGTTGACGCAGATGTGCAATTATTCAAAAAAGACGAATACCTTAAGAAAGGTGGATTTAAAACATTAAGTCAATTTGAATAGTAATCATGCAAGTAAATAGTAAAATATATGTTGCCGGCCATAGAGGTATGGTTGGTTCTGCACTGGTTCGGTTGTTAGAGAAAAAAGGTTTTAAGAATATTATAACCCGAACGTCCAAAGAACTTGACTTAAGAGATCAGCAGCAGGTCAAACTGTTTTTTCAGGCAGAAAAGCCCGAGTATGTTTTTCTGGCAGCCGCTAAAGTAGGGGGTATTCAGGCAAACAACATTTACCGCGCAGATTTTATCTATGATAATCTTATCATGGAGGCAAATATCATTCACCAGTCATTTGAGACCAAAGTCAATAAATTATTGTTCTTAGGTTCTTCCTGTATTTATCCTAAAATGGCTCCGCAGCCGTTGCGTGAAGATGCATTGCTTACCGGCGTGCTGGAACCAACAAATGAACCGTATGCAATTGCTAAGATTGCCGGAATAAAAATGTGTGAAGCATATAAAGATCAATATGGCTGCAATTTTATTTCTGCTATGCCAACTAATTTATATGGTCCGAATGACAATTATGATCTGAATAATTCACACGTTTTACCAGCGCTTCTGAGAAAATTTCATGAAGCAAAAGTAAATGGTACAAAAACGGTAGAAGTTTGGGGCTCAGGCTCCCCGTTGAGAGAGTTTTTGCATGTAGATGATCTGGCAGAAGCGTGTTTGTTTTTAATGGAAAGCTATAACGACAAAGGCTTCGTAAATATTGGTAGCGGCGTTGATCTAAGCATAAAAGAATTGGCTACTCTCGTAAAAGAAGTAGTAGGTTTTGAAGGCGAATTGGTATTTGATGCTACCAAGCCAGACGGTACTCCGCGTAAATTGATGGATGTTTCTAAAATTGAAAAGTTAGGCTGGAAATATAAAATAGGCTTAAAAGAAGGAATAACTTCTGTATATAAAGAAGCGTTTAAAGCAGTATAAATTAATTTGTTTGTATGTTCATCATGGGTGATAAATAGGGAATGAATAAAAAGCACATACTTTATATCACATATGATGGACTTACAGATTTTTTAGGGCAGTCGCAGGTATTGCCGTATATTTTAGGCCTGGAAGAAAAAGGTTACCGATTCTCTATTTTAAGTTTTGAGAAACCAGAAAAGATTGATTCCAACAAACACATCATTCACGCACTTATTGCCAATAAAAACATTCAGTGGTATCCGCATACATATCACAAACGTTTTTCCATCCTTGCCACCCTTTGGGATCTGCACATAGGGCTTCGCTTCATTTGCAAGCTTTATAAAAAAGATAGATTCGACGGCGTTCATTGCAGAAGTTACATTCCGGCAATCATGGGGCTGCTTTCCAAAAAGATTTATCGTACAGGATTTATTTTTGATATGCGCGGCTTCTGGGCAGATGAACGGGTTGATGGAGCATTATGGAATCTGAAAAATCCTGTCTTTTATCTGGTCTATAAATTTTTTAAGTGGATTGAAAAAAAATGCCTGCTTCATGCTGATTATGTGGTTACGTTAACCAATAATAGTTACGAAGAAATGAAAACCTGGAAGTTTGTTACCGGCAATATTAAGTTTAAAATAATTCCTTGTTGTGCCGATCTGAATATTTTTTCCAGAGGGAAATTAGTGCCCGATGAAATAAAAAGATATGCGGAGAAAATACAGGCAGATGGAAAAACAGTCATATCCTATTTAGGATCCATCGGCACCTGGTATATGATCGATGAAATGATCGAGTTTTATCTGTTGTTTAAAGAGGAATTTAATCCTTCTGTATTTTTATTTATTACACCTGAAAAAGAATCAGATATTCTTACGGTTGTTCAGCAATACGGCTTAACCAAAGAAGATATTCGTGTTGTTCGGGCAGAACGCAAAGAAGTACCTTATTATTTAGCACTCAGCAATTATGCGTTGTTTTTCATAAAGCCAACCTACTCCAAAAAAAGCTCTTCGCCTACAAAGCTTGCAGAGATCATGGCTATGGGTGTTCCTGTAGTTTGTAATGGAAACGTTGGTGATGTAGAAACACAGGTTACTGAAAGTAAAGCCGGCATTGTATTAAAGACATTCAATACAGATGATTATAAAGAAACGAGCAAACAGCTTAAAACCAATTTGTCTGCATATTATAAAAAAGAGCACGCATTAGATTTTGTCGAAAATAATTTTTCTCTTAAAAATGGCGTGCAGTTATATTCTGAAATTTATTCCGAACTGTTTTCATGATACCGTACAACCAATCATCCGTATCAACACTACAAACTAAAGAAAGAAAAATTGATGTATTTTCTGTTGAAGGAAACGTAGACAATGAAACGGTAAAATCTTTTGGCGAAGAGTGGACGGCGTTTGATTCGTTTAATGAAACTGAAATATATAATGCCGGCGATAACTATTTTGATATTGTACCGGAAACAATATTAAAGCATATAACAAATGCGCTGGATGTTGGCTGCGGCACAGGGCGTTGGTCTTATTACCTGTCAGAAAAAGTTGGGTTTATAGAATGCATTGATCCCAGTGAAGCCGTGATTGCGGCATCTTCATTGCTGTCCGGTAAGAATAACATCCGTATTTCAAAGGCAGGTGTTGACAACATTCCATTTGCTGATGGTACATTTGATTTTGTTTTTAGTCTTGGTGTTTTGCACCATGTGCCTGATACAAAAAAAGCTGTACATGCCTGTGTTCAGAAGTTGAAAATGAATGGACATATATTGTTATATCTCTATTACAATCTGGAAAATCGCGGGCTTATTTTTAAAACACTTTTTCATTTGTCAAATTCGCTGCGCTGGATGGTAAGCAAACTACCCGGAGCAATTAAGCGGTTCGTTTGCGATTTGCTTGCTATAGTAATTTACATGCCTTTTGTTATCGTATCCCGTATACTGATCAAGTTGAATCTGGCAGCTTCAGTTGTTTCCCGTGTGCCCTTGTCGTGGTATGCAGATAAATCATTCAATATAATCCGTAATGATTCATTAGATCGCTTTGGTACGCCATTGGAACAACGGTTTTCAAAGCAGCAAATTACAGACATGCTTATACACGCAGGCTGTACAGATATTGTGTTTGCTGATAATGCACCATTTTGGAGAGTAATCGCTAAAAAGAAATGAAACAAAAGCGCATCGTTGTAATCTGTCCGCATCCTGAAGGGGTTGCTCCCGGTCAGCGCTTGAAATACGAACAATATTTTACGCATTTCAGAAACAACGGCATAGAAGTAGATGTGAAACCGTTTATGTCAGATCGGTTTTGGAATATCGTATATAAAAAAGGACATATCCTTGAAAAAATATTCTGGACACTGTACGGATACTTAAAAAGAATATGCCTGATTCCCCTTCTGCCGTTTTATGATGGTGTATACATATTCCTGAATGTTACACCCTTTGGAAAACCGCTTCTGGAAAGGATGTATATATGGATGAATCCGAACATAATTTATGATATTGACGACCTGGTTTTTTTAGGCAATACAACAAAAGTGAACAGATGGGTGTCACTATTAAAAAGGCCTGAAAAATACACATTTCTGATGCAGCGTGCGAAGCATGTAATTGTTTGTACACCCTATCTGGAAGCGTTTGTAAGGAAGTATAACAACAATGTTGATGATATCTCTTCAACAATAAATACAGAAGTGTATCTTCCCGTAAATACTTATACTAATGAAAAAACCTTGACAATAGGTTGGTCGGGCAGCCACAGCACATTGAAATATTTTTTCCTGTTAAAAGATATATTAATCGAATTACGGGAAAAACACACATTCAACATTCTTGTTTTTGGTGTGCATACATGCGAAGATACCGGTTTGCAGATTGAGGTTGTTCCGTTTAGTGAACAGGCAGAAGTTGCGACACTGCAGCGCATTGATATAGGTGTTTATCCGCTTCCGTTAGATGAGCAATGGGTTTATGGGAAAAGCGGATTGAAGGCACTTCAATATATGGCCTTGGGAATTCCAACAATAGCTACAGGCATAGCCGCCAATTTAAGGGTTATTGAGAATCGTAAAACAGGGATGCTGGTTAAAACAAAAGAAGAATGGCTAAACGGACTTGAGACGTTATTGACCGATGCATCGTTAAGAAGAGAACTTGGACTGGCTGCCAGAAAAAAAGTAGCTGATACATTTTCTATCGAAGCCAATAAGGATAAGTATCTAAAGATTGTAGTATCAATTGTCCGCTGAAAAAACCTTTCTCTTTTTAAATTTTTTCTTATCATTCGGTTCCTGCAGATAATACAACAGCAGGATGCCAACAATATAAAACGGGTAGCCTTGAATTTTATAGCGCACTAAACTGCCAAAGTTGTATGTTGTTACGCCAACCAAAAAGGAAAACAACAAGCCAAACAAAAGGAAAAACTGCAGATTGATATCCTTCGATAAAACAGTAAGCGTGTTTTTTAATCTCCTTTTATAAAAAAGCCGGATGGTAATAAACAGTACGAAGGAAGATTCAATAGCAGATAAAAACATAATCGGATTTCTGGACTCCCATAAATAAGGCCGGAATAAGGATACATTAATGCCGGCCGGCAATTTCAGTACGTAGCTCATAAGGTTATCATCCATTTCGCCCAGATCATATGTAGACCCTTGCGACCTCAGCGATACAGAGTGCAGGTAGTCACGCTGTATCTTTGCTGTCTGCATGATTTTTTCGCTCGAAAAACGTTCCTTTTGTGCGCCTAATTGTGTCACCAAAACATAACTGATCACCAAGCTGAAAACAATAATGAATGGAGCAATCAGGGCTCTTAAAAAAACATTTTGAATATTTTTTTTGTATTGCTGCGTAACCATAAAGGAAAAGCATGGAGCATAAGCAAGCAGTATATACAGTTTTATGGTAAGTATAATATAGCCTGTCAGTAATATATAAATCACATAGGTGGGCTTGAATTTATTATTAATAAAAACCTGGTAAAGGTAATAGTGAATGAGACATAAGGATGAAAAGCAAATAGTATCCTTCAGGATAGCGCTTCCCCACACAATTAAACTTGGCGCAAAAAAGAATCCCCAGGTAATAAATTTTTTATGATCAGGATATATGGTAAACAATAAATATACAAGTTTCCAGATGCACCAGAAAGAAATGTAACTATACAGAAAAGTTGTAACCAGATAGGAGTTAAAGGTGAAAAAATTAAGAAAGGAAGTGATTTTCAGAATGATCCGGGTGTCCGCAGCATTCATGTAATTCATACCGGTAAAAAGATTTTTAAGTTCTGTGTCGTCACCTGAAGGACTGTAAAAATAAATTCTGAAAAAATATTCAGGGTTTTCTAAGATGAGGTTGGTAAGTATGCGGCCTTCGTTGTAATACGTGCCGATGTCTCCGCCCTGGTAATAAAAATTAAATATAAGGGTTACAAACAGCCCTCCGAATATTTTCAGTGATAAACCTTTATAAATTGTTTTTTGAATGGTTTGATCTTTATAGATCAATTCTACAAGGATACGGGTAGCAACAAAAAAAAGGAAAATATAGACAGGGAGTAAAATGTATTCGTAGGAACTGATTAAATTCTTGCTGATGGAAAGTTCGTACGCCGACAGTTTTTGAAAACCCATTATTTAAGGAGGATACCTATTAATATTCTTGAAATTAACGAATAAATTGTATCTTGGACAATAAAACTACCGACAATGAGCATTAAATTAGATTCCATTGACAAGAACATCCTGGAAATTCTGCAAGCGAATGCTAAAATTACCAATTCGCAGCTTGCTACAGAAATTGGTTTGTCTCCTGCTCCAACACTTGAGAGAGTGCGGAAACTGGAAAATCTGGGTATAATTAAAAGCTACCATGCGGAAGTAGAAAGAGAATTGTTAGGAATCGGAACAGCGGTATTTGTTTCAGTATCCTTGTCAGGGCATAAGAAGCACCAGATCATGTCTTTTGTAAATCAGATGAACGCTATTCCGGAAGTTGTGGAATGTCATCACATAACCGGCTCAGGAGATTTTTTGCTGAAAATTTTAGCTAAAGACATAAATTCATATCAGAAACTAATTCTGGATAAATTGGTTGATATTGAAGAGATAGGGAACATGCAATCCATGATCATTCTTTCAACATACAAGGATTCTAAAGTTATGCCTATTTCTTAGGCTGCTTAAGGCGTTCCAGACCTGCTTCAGAATTAGCTGTAATTTCTTTGATTGTAGACGCGTATGATTTTTCGTCTAGTTTTTTAACACGTTTTATCGCATCCTTATAAAACGATTCAGCCCGCTTCGTGTTTTGCTGTTTTTCATATACAGAAGCCAATTGATAGGATGCATACGAATAGTTGTAAACCGCACTGTTATCCTGCTTATCTTCACCTAAATCAATTACTTTCAAAAAGAACTTTTCTGCTTCTGAATAATTCTGCGATTTAACTTCAATCATCCCTAAATAATAATAAGCAGATAATGAATATCCCATTTTATTCATGTTGCCGGACTCTGCAAAGGCTGCGGTTTTAAGTAAATAAAATTTAGATTTTTCCAGATCACTTTTTTCATATAATATGCGGCCTAAAAAATACGCCGCATATCTTCCGGTATTTACTTCATAGCCGGGCATTTCAATATTTACTTTATAATTAATATCGTAGCAGATTTTTTCACACTGAGCATAATATCCTAACTCGAAGGATAGACGTGCATACACCCGTTGAAAATAAGGATTGTCAGGAAAGTTTTCTGACAGGTATTTTGCATACGGATACGCCGCTCTGGAATTATTTTCTTCATTGGTATAGATTCTCAATAAAAAATACTGTGCCTCTATACGCGTATAAAAAGCGTTAGTGGCACATTCTTTTAATTGCGCCAGCCCTACAGCCTTATCTCCTTTTGGAAAAAGTCCAACCAATGGTTTTAGTAATGGATATTCTTCTTTTATCCATTCTGCATAATAATTGAAAATAGATTCGCCAAATAGAAATTCGGGATTCAGATCACCTTTGCCTTTTGTATACGTTAAGTAGTGCAGCGCACTCTTGCCTGCAAAGGCAGCTTTTACATATCCTTTATTTTCAGAAAAATACCGTCCTTTAAATCCATGCGCAGCACAAAGGAAAAAGGCCGCTTCCACATTTTGATCGTCTGCTTTGAATTGCTCTTCGCCTTTTTCAATTGTCTGATCTATGTAGTAAAGAAACTCTTTTTCGTAGGCATTGGTGTAATCATTGTTGTCAATATAAGGCATCATCTTCCACCAGTTACTCAATGCCATTAAGAAATAAGGCATCGGGTGATTGGGGTGCTGGCTTTTCAGATATAAAAAATAACCTTCCGCTTTTTCAAATTTGAAATTATATAAATCATTGACAGCATCTGTTCCTTCTATCTGTACAGCCTTGTCTGAAAGCAGCATGGTTGTATCTGCCTGACCAAGGCAAATAAAGTTTAAAAGAAATAATATAAATACTATCGGTGTTTTTTTCATTTTATCCTGTAGCTATTCGCAATCAAAGTATAATTTTAACGAAAACTATTGTAAGTTTATTCAATCTACTACATTTTAATATATGCAACTTTTAAAAGAACTATGCTCCATACATGCTCCTTCAGGAAATGAAGAGCCGCTTAAGGATTTTATTCTTGAATATATACGGAGTAATGCAGGATCATGGTCATATCAACCGGTAATATATGCGGATAATGATCTGCAGGATTGTATCGTACTTGTTTTTGGCAACCCCCGAACAGCTGTATTTGCGCATATGGATTCAATTGGTTTTACTGTTTCGTATAACAACCACCTGCACCCGATTGGTTCGCCTTCAGCAAAAGAAGGCTACCGGTTAGTAGGTAAAGATTCTAATGGAGACATAGAAGGCGTGTTGAAAATTGTTGATGAGGAATGGATGCTTGAAACAGATCGCCTTATTGATCGTGGAACGGAAGTAACATTCAAACCAGACTTCAGAGAAGAAGGTGACTTTATTTTAACACCCTATCTGGACGACCGCCTTGGTGTATGGACGGCATTGGAACTGGCCAAAACGCTGGAGCACGGGATCATTGCTTTTACGTGCTGGGAAGAACACGGCGGCGGTTCTGTTGCATACCTTGCGCGCTGGATCTATGAAACCTTTCATGTGAAACAATCGCTGATCTGTGACATTACCTGGGTAACAGAAGGCGTGGAAGCAGGAAAAGGTGTTGCAATCTCCATGCGCGACCGGATGATTCCGCGTAAAAAATATGTAAACCGTATTATTGAACTGGCCAGACAAACGGATATTCCGTTTCAACTGGAGGTAGAAGGTGCCGGCGCCAGTGACGGACGTGAACTGCAGCTTTCTCCTTATCCATGGGACTGGTGTTTTATCGGCGCGCCCGAAAAAGATGCCCATACGCCGAATGAATGCGTACATAAAAAGGATATTGAATCGATGGTAGGGTTATATAAGTATTTGATGGAAAAGTTATAAAGCTGAAAGCGAAAGGCTAAACGCTTAAAATGGCACATTGGATTTTACAACGAAGCCTTTTACCTTAGGCGTTAAGCTTTTTGCCTTCAATGCTTACCCTTTCACCGAAAAAGCGTATTTTTGTTCCTTCAAATAAAATTAAGTCCCCTTATGTTGAATATTGTCTTATTTGGCCCTCCCGGAGCAGGTAAAGGAACACAAAGTGAAAAATTAATTGCTAAATATAAATTAGCACATTTATCTACAGGAGATATTTTTCGCGATCACATTTCCCGTAAAACAGAACTTGGCGTAAAAGTTAAGGAATACATAGACAATGGTTTGCTGGTGCCGGATGAAGTAACGGTAGGCATCTTAAAAGCGGCTATTGAATCTAATGCAGGTGCAACAGGTTTTATCTTTGATGGTTTTCCAAGAACGGTGCATCAGGCAGAAGTATTGGATAATATGCTTGCAACACTGCAAACAAAAATCCATGCTGTTGTTGCGCTGGATGTGAATGAAGAAGAACTGAAAAAACGTATTGAGATCCGCAAGCAGACTTCGGGTCGTGCAGATGATGATGCAGAAAAAGTATTAAAGCGCATCGACGAATATTTCAATAAAACCGTTCACGTACTTCCGTATTATGAAGCGCAAGGTAAAGCAGTGAAAGTGCAGGGTATCGGAGAGATTGAAACAATCTTCACTGAAATCTGCAACGCTGTAGATGCAGCAAAATAATCCATACCACACCGTTTTATTTCACATTCTATTGAAATAAAACGGTGTTTTCTATACCATTCAATCTCCGTGTAATATATGCAGAGCGGGCCGTATTGAATTTGAATGGCATTCTGCAAAGCAGACCATTTTGTAAAAAAATATAATTTCATCGGGCGTTAAGCTTTCCGCTTTCCGCTTTAAGCAAAAAATAAGTGGCTTCTTCCAACTTTATAGATTACGTAAAAGTATGCTGCCGCTCCGGTAAAGGAGGCGCTGGCGCCGTTCATTTCCGCAAGGAGAAACACACGCCCCTTGGTGGTCCGGATGGCGGAAACGGCGGGCGTGGAGGACATATTATATTAAGAGGTAATGTTCAGTTATGGACGTTGCTGCACTTGAAATATACCAAACACATCATGGCCGAAGACGGAGAGCGCGGTGGTACAAACCGGGCATCAGGTGCGCAAGGTAAAGATCAGATTGTAGAAGTACCGCTTGGTACTATTGCACGCGATCCTGAAACGGGAGAAAAAATTGCAGAGATCACCGAAGACGGACAGGAAATCATTCTGATTCCCGCAGGTAGAGGCGGATTAGGAAACGAGCAATTCAAAACATCTACCAATCAGGCTCCGCACTATGCACAACCAGGTGAGCCAGGTATAGAAGCCTGGGTAATACTTGAATTGAAAGTGCTGGCAGATGTTGGTTTGGTAGGCTTCCCGAATGCCGGAAAATCTACGTTGTTGTCAAAAGTTTCTGCTGCAAAGCCGGAGATTGCAGATTATGCTTTTACAACGCTGGCGCCAAATCTGGGTGTGGTAAAATACCGCGACTACCGTTCATTTATCATGGCCGATATTCCGGGAATTATTGAAGGTGCTGCGGAAGGAAAAGGTTTGGGAATCCGCTTCCTGAGACACATCGAACGCAATTCAATCTTATTGTTTTTAATAGCTGCCGATTCAAAAGATATTCGTGCAGAGTATGAAATATTATTGAACGAACTTCAAAAATACAATCCGGAGTTGCTTCATAAAGATCGGATTCTAGCAATTTCTAAATCAGATATGCTTGATGATGAATTAAAAGCTGAACTGAAAAAAGAACTTCCTAAAGGTGTTGAGACAGTATTTTTCTCTTCATACTTAAACCAGGGGCTAACGGAACTGAAGGATTTATTATGGACAACCATGAATAAACCTAAAAGCGACTTTATGGAATAGAACTTAATTAAATAGCGCGGTGTCATATTGTCAGAAAAACAGCTTGGCAAACTTATTGACAACCCCTATTTGTCAAATCATATCATACTTATGGCAAACGAAGAAATTAACGAAGAACAAATGGATAATTCTGCTGAAAAAGAAGTAGTTGCAGAAACTTCTGAAAAGGCGCCTGAATTGACAGAACTGGAAAAAGCAACGGCAGAAGCCGCTGATTGGAAAGATAAATATGTCAGATTGTACGCAGAATTTGACAATTATAAAAGACGGACAAGCAAGGAACGCATTGATTTGCTTAAAACAGCAAATGAAGATTTAATGAGCAGTCTGATTCCTGTTATCGATGATTTTGACCGTGCATTGAAAAATATTCCTGCTACAGAAGATACAAAAGCATTACGTGAAGGAGTAGAATTGATTCATAATAAATTCAACAAAACACTTACGCAAAAAGGGTTGACACCCATGAATGCGCAGGGTGAAGTATTCAATAGTGAATTGCATGAAGCAATTACACAAATACCTGCTCCGACAGAAGATTTGAAAGGCAAAGTAGTGGATGAAGTTGAGAAGGGATACTATTTAGGAGATAAAGTAATCAGATACGCGAAGGTTGTTATTGGAGCTTAAGAAATGGCAAAGAGAGATTATTACGAAGTACTGGAAATTACAAAATCAGCTTCTGCAGACGAGATTAAAAAAGCGTACCGTAAGTTAGCGATTAAATTTCACCCGGATAAAAATCCAGACAATCCTGAAGCAGAAGAAAAATTTAAAGAAGCTGCTGAGGCATATGAAGTATTAAGTACGCCGGAAAAACGTCAGCGTTACGATCAATACGGTCATCAGGCTGCTGGCGGCGGCGGTTACGGCGGCGGTATGAATATGGATGACATATTCTCACAATTCGGGGATGTATTTGGCAGCGGCGGCTCTCCGTTTGAAAGTTTCTTTGGCGGCGGTGGCGGCGGCAGAGGACGTGGTGTTCGTAAAGGTTCCAACCTGCGCATTAAGTTGAAACTAAACTTAGAAGAAATTGCAAATGGTTGTGAAAAGAAAATAAAAGTTAAGCGCCAGGTTGCCTGCGACGAGTGCAGCGGTACCGGAGCTAAAAATGGTGCCGTACAGAAGTGTGGTACATGTAACGGCACAGGCCAGGTGAAGCGTGTGGTAAATACGATGCTTGGACAGATGATGTCTGCAACTACCTGCCCTACGTGTAATGGCGAAGGCACAACGATTAAAGATAAATGTACCAGCTGCCACGGGCAAGGTACGGTTGAGAAAGAAGAAACAATCACGATCAAAATACCTGCAGGTGTTGTAGATGGCATGCAGCTGTCTATGAGCGGAAAAGGGAACATGCCTCCAAGAGGCGGTGTTGCCGGCGACTTGTTAATCCTGATCGAAGAAATTGAAGACGAACAATTAAAACGGGATGGTTTAAATATCATCTACGAACTATATGTAACCTTCTTTGATGCGGTATTCGGCACCAGTGTTGAAGTACCAACGGTTGATGGTAAAGTGAAGATCAAAATTGAACCGGGAACACAAAGCGGAAAGATTTTACGTCTGCGTTCTAAAGGGTTAAAAGATGTAAACAGCTACCAGAAAGGTGACCAACTGATCTACGTTAATGTGTGGACACCACAAACTTTATCAAAAGAAGAAAAAGAATTATTGGCAACCATTAAAGAATCTGAAAACTTCAAACCCAATCCGGGTAAGAATGACAAATCATTCTTCGAACGTATGAAAGAATTCTTTTAACAGGTGAGCGTATTTATATTTTAAAAGCCTTTCAGTGTATGGAAGGCTTTTTTTATGGGTCTGAATCAGGTAGTTGGGAAATCCGGACAGATTATTCAGATTTTTACCGGATTGTGCCGAATTAACTATCCTTTTCTTCTCGAAAAACACTAAAAAACACTATTTTTGCAGGTATTTTTATTAAGATAATACCAATACTATGAAAGTGTTAAAGTTCGGTGGTACCTCAGTAGGTTCAGTAGAGAGTATCCGTAAAGTCGCAGAAATTCTTTCTTCATACAAAAAGAAAGAAAAGTTTGTAGTTGTTTTTTCTGCCATGTCAGGAATTACAAATTTACTTGTTGAAGTAGGTCAGAAAGCATCTACAACAGATATTTCTTATCAGCAGGTTTTAAAAACGATTGAACAGAAACACGTAAGCACGGCAAAGACATTGATTGATGTTAAGAATCAGGGCAAAGTTATTGCGCAGCTGAAATTGATATTAAACGAACTGCAGGATTTATTACACGGCGTTTATTTA
The DNA here is from genome assembly GCF_000014145.1 of Cytophaga hutchinsonii ATCC 33406. Lineage (NCBI taxonomy): Bacteria > Pseudomonadati > Bacteroidota > Cytophagia > Cytophagales > Cytophagaceae > Cytophaga > Cytophaga hutchinsonii. Next base: position 86,002 of record NC_008255.1, read on the forward strand.
TTGAAAGAATTATCGCCGCGCTCTAACGATCTTGTGTTAAGTTTTGGCGAAAGGCTTTCTTCATACCTGGTTTCTGAGTTCTTGAAACAGGAAGGCGTAGACGTTACATTCCTGGATGCCCGTAAAGTAATTATTACCGATAGCAGCTTTGGTTCAGCGAAAGTTGATTTCAAAAAAACAGACAAAGCGATCAAAGATTATTTCAAAGATATTAAGTCCAGTGTCGTAACTACCGGTTTTATCGGTTCAACCGATAAAGGTGAAACGACAACATTAGGCAGAGGCGGTTCGGATTATACCGCTTCCGTTTTTGGTGCTGCGCTGGATAGCGAAGGCATTGAAATATGGACAGACGTTGATGGCATCATGACGGCAGACCCGCGTAAAGTAAAACGCGCATTTACGCTTCCGCAGGTGTCCTACATCGAAGCAATGGAAATGTCGCACTTCGGCGCTAAAGTTATATATCCGCCAACATTACAGCCGGCATTCAAAAAAAGAATTCCCATCTGGATTAAAAATACATTCAATACAGCATTTGAAGGAACGTTGATCAACGAGAAAACAAGTGCAACGGATCACTCCGTAAAAGGTATTTCTTCTATAGAAAATATTTCTATGCTGAACCTTACCGGCAGCGGTATGGTTGGCGTACCGGGAGTATCCGGCCGCTTATTCGGGGCATTGGCACGTAACTTTATCAATGTTATCTTAATTACACAGGCATCTTCAGAACATTCTATCTGCTTTGTAATTGATTCAAAAGAATCGGCAAAAGCGAAAGATGCTGTTGAAGAAGAGTTTGAACATGAGATCAAAGCAGGCAAAATAGATAAACTGCACGAAAAAGATAATCTGGCAATCGTTGCAGTTGTTGGCGATAACATGCGCCATACACCGGGTATTGCAGGTAAACTCTTCTCTTCTTTAGGAAAAAATGGCATCAACGTTGTTGCCATTGCACAAGGCTCTTCAGAGATCAACTTGTCTGTAGTAATCGGAAAAGAAGATTTAACAAAAGCATTAAATGTTATTCATGAATCATTCTTCCTGAGTGATGTGAAAACGATTAACGTGTTTGTAGTAGGTGTAGGTCTGATCGGCAGTGCATTATTAAAACAGCTGCAGAAACAGTCCACCTATCTTCAGAAAGAAAAAGGCTTTAAGATCAATGTGGTTGGTTTAGCAAACAGTAAAAAAATGCTTATCAATGAAAATGGTGTAGCATTGACCAGCTGGAAAGAAAAACTGGACGAAGGAGAGAAAGCAAATCTGAAAGAATTTGTAAAACGAATGATTGATTTGAATCTTCGGAACTCCATTTTTGTTGACAATACATCCAACAAAGATGTGGTTTCATTCTATCACAACATCTTGGATGAGAGCATTTCTATCGTTACACCCAACAAACTTGCTAATTCAGGTTTATATAAGGATTACCAGAAACTTCAGGAAACTGCCTTTAAACGTGGTGTGAAGTTAATGTACGAAACGAACGTTGGTGCAGGTCTTCCTGTTATCAATACATTAAACGATTTAAAAGACAGCGGTGATAAAATCATTCGCATAGAAGGTGTTTTATCGGGGACATTATCATACATTTTCAACAACTTCAAAGGCGACAAAAAGTTCAGCGATATTGTTAAAGAAGCGAAGGAAAAAGGCTTTACCGAGCCGGATCCCAGAGATGATTTAAATGGAAAAGATGTTGCACGTAAGATTTTAATCCTGTCACGTGAAGCGGGTTTCAATCTAGAGTTTGATGATGTAGTAGTAGAAAACATTCTGCCGGCACCCTGTCTGAAAGCGAAAACAGTTGAAGAGTTCTTCGTCGAATTAGAGAAAAATAATAATGTATTCTCTAAGAAACGTGATGAAGCGGATAAAGCAAATAAAGTATTACGTTTCATTGCAAAACTTGAAAACGGAAAAGCGGAAGTAAGTTTGCAATCGGTAGACAGTACGCATCCATTCTTCTCCCTTTCAGGAAGCGATAACATGATTGCGTATACAACGGAAAGATACAAAGAAAGACCATTGGTAATTAAAGGTCCTGGAGCTGGTGCAGAAGTTACTGCTGCAGGTGTATTTGGTGATATCATCCGTATCAGTAATTACTTAAAGGGGTAATAAGTTTTAAGTTTTAAGTAATAAGAAAAGAATATAGCACACCTATCAATCTTTTCAGTCTTAAAACATAGAACTTAAAACATAGAACTTAAAGATGAAAGATAGTATAAAAGTATTTGCGCCTGCTACCGTTGCCAATGTTTCCTGCGGCTTCGATGTGTTGGGTTTTGCTGTAGACAATCCGGGCGATGAAGTATTGCTTCGTTTGTCTGATAAAAAAGGAGTGCGCATTACTTCTATAACCGGTGATGATGGCCGTCTACCAAAGGATGCTGAAAAGAATACAGTAAGTATTTCTATTCTGCGTTATTTAGAGACATTGGGTATTGAGCAGGGAATAGAAATTGAACTGACTAAAAAAATGCCGTTAGGCAGTGGTTTGGGGTCAAGTGCAGCTTCTACGGTTGCAGGTGTATATGCGATCAATCAGTTGCTGGGAAATAAAATGGAGGTGAAAGATTTACTTCCGTTTGCGATGGAAGGAGAATTTTTAGCTTGCGGTTCTGCACACGCCGATAACGTTGCACCGTGTTTGTATGGAGGTTTTGTATTGGTAAGAAGTTACGATCCGCTGGATGTTGTTAAACTTCCTGTGCCTGCAAATTTGTATGCAACCATTATTCATCCGCATGTAGAAGTGCAGACAAAGGATGCCCGCAACATTTTACCAAAACAGATTGCATTAAGCCAGGCTGTTGCGCAGTGGGGGAATGTAGGCGGCTTAGTGGCGGGCTTGCTGATGAACGATACAAGCCTGATCGGACGTTCCATGCAGGATCATATTGTTGAACCGGCACGTTCTGTTTTAATACCAGGCTTTGATGATGTAAAAAAGGCAGCGCTTGATGCAGGTGCATTAGGTTGCTCGATTTCTGGTTCCGGCCCGTCGATCTTTGCATTAAGTACCAGTCAGGAAGCTGCTCAGAAAATCGGACAGGCGATGAAAAAAGGCTTTGATGCAATCAACATCGGCAGCGATGTGTATGTGTCGACTGTGAATCAGCAAGGACCGAAGGTTATCTAAGCCGAAGGCTGAAGGCAGAAAGCCTAAAGCGAAAAAATCTAGTTTTAAAAAGAAACAAATTCGCCTTCAGCTTTTAGCTTTAGGCCTTAAGCATAAAAGAAATGAAACTATACAGTACAAATCATCAGGTACCAGAAGTAAATTTAAAAGAAGCAGTATTCAAAGGTTTACCGGATGATAACGGTTTATATATGCCGGAGAATATTCCAACATTGCCGGCTTCATTTTTTGAAAACATTGATACCCTTTCTTTTCAGGATATTGCCTTTGAAGTATGCAAAGCATTGATCGGTGATGAAGTTCCGGAAAAAGAAATCAGAAGCATTGTTGATGATGTATTAACGTTTGACGCACCTGTTGTTAAGGTTGAAAACAACATCTATGTGCTTGAATTGTTTCATGGCCCTACGCTGGCATTCAAAGATTTCGGTGCCCGTTTCATGGCCCGTCTGATGTCTTACTTTTTACAAAAAGAAAAGAAAGACATCATGATTTTAGTAGCAACATCCGGAGATACTGGCAGCGCCGTTGCACAGGGTTTTCTGGACAAAGCAGGTATTAAAGTTACCATCTTATATCCAAGCAAAAAGGTAAGTGATCTGCAGGAAAAGCAGCTTACAACACTTGGTAAAAACATTACGGCACTTGAAGTGCTGGGTACGTTTGACGATTGTCAGCGTATGGTAAAACAAGCGTTCTTGGATAAAGAAATTACATCTAAGATCAACCTGTCTTCTGCAAATTCAATCAACATCAGTCGTTTGATTCCACAGTCGTTTTATTATTTCTATGCCTACGCACAAGCGAAAAAGCTAGGAAAGAAAGTTGTTTTCTCTGTGCCAAGCGGAAACTTCGGAAATATATGCGCAGGTTTGATTGCCAAGAAAATGGGCTTGCCGATTGATATGTTTGTAGCTTCTACAAATGCAAACGACATTATGCCTAAATACATTAATACAGGAGTATTTGAAGCAAAACCTTCTGTTGCAACAATCAGCAATGCCATGGATGTTGGAAATCCAAGCAACTACCCGCGTGTGATTGAATTATACGGGAAAGATATCAATGCATTGCGTAAAGATGTAGTTGGTAAAGCATATACAGATGAAGAGACAGCAGCTGCGGTTAAGTCTGTATATAAGGCTACAGGATACGTGATGGATCCGCATGGTGCCGTTGGTTACTTAGGCTTAAAAGAATACTTTGAAGAAAGCGGAAAAGATGCTACAGGTATATTCTTAGCTACAGCACATCCGGCTAAGTTTATTGAAGTCGTAAATGATATCATTGAAAAAGATGTAGAGATTCCTGCGCAACTGAAAGAACTGATCAATAAGAAACAGGAATCTATTGTTATTGAAAATGATTTTGAAAAACTGAAATCGTTTCTGTTGACGGCTCTTTAAAAGAGACCAACATAATTCACTTATATAAATTAAAAAAGACTCCTGAATAAGGAGTCTTTTTTATTTATATAAAATTGTTTTCGGTTATTTTTCACTGCCTGTTTTCAATGCCTTGTCATAATCGGGTGCCTGAAGGCTTTCATAATAGCCGCCTTGCGGGTCCAGCTTTAAGAAATCTATTTTCCAGGCCTCGAACGTCATGCTGTCATAATGCAGTGATTTTCTAAGATATTGAATATTGATAAGCGCTCCATATAAAACAAATAACACCGTGAATAACGATACTGTATATTTTATAACCAGGTATTTTTGTTCAATCACGTACGTAATAAAGCTTGCCAGTCCGATACCCATAACACCATATAGATCTACCATTGGCCGGCAAGATATGCCACCACCATACCACCAGCACCACCAGCAAAAAATAATGTAGGTATACAAAACAAATAACAGGATAAATGGCACACTGAATTGCGGGATTTTTTTACGGACAAAAAACAAACCAATTGTAGCGAACAGCATAATAGGAGAATAGATATACCATCCTTTTCTAAATCCGATCAAACCTTCAATGATGTGTGGTTTGGTCCAGAAAAAATATTCATTCGTATAAGACCAGTACAAGAAATGCCCTGTAGCATATTTCCAATATGCTATCTGAATACAGAAAACCAGAAAACCTACTACGCCGATAAGAATTACTTTTGATCGTAAAGACCACAAATAAGTAATACGCGGCTTAATGCTATTGAAAGAATGTATACCATAAAACACAAACAAAAAGATTACAACGATGTCAACCGGGCGAATCAAGGTGATTAGCCCGAATAGCAAGCCAAGATAAATACTGAAACGTGTAGTGGGTGTTTCGTGCCATTTAATGGTATAATAAACAAACATTGTTATCAGGCAGAATAAATAGCAATGCGCCATTACTTCAAACATGGAATAGAAAATCATATTGGTGCCAAAGAATACACACAGCAATGTTATCCCTGTTACCATGTCACTAAAATAGCGTATCAGAATTTTTCTTAGAAAGATAAATCCTAAGAATGTATAGAAAATATCAGATAAGATTAAGAACAAGGAATACACCATGGAATAGCCATTGGGCACATACATCTCAGGCTGCAGCTTTGCAACACCGTGGGCCATGAGGAAAAACGGCGAATATAAAATGGCAAGGCCGCTGCTCATCTTAATCACTTTTTTATTTTCCGGCGTATTCTCTGTCCATATGCGCACGCCTTCCGGCGTGTTTTTATCAAGAAAATTAAAAGTCAGATCTTCATATATAATGAGTCCGGGCAGGTACGCGTAATAAGAAATAATATCCCACTCAATAACACCTTCTTTCCACTTTTGACTGTTTCCGGTAACAATAAGGGAAATGGATAAAATAAAAATAAGTGCAAACTTAGAAACAGATAATGATTTCATGAATATTATTTTCTTTTAAATATATATACACCAAAAGGCTGATCGCCTAAAACATTGAAAGCATTTTCCGGTGAAAACTGATTAAGAAGTATAAAGTTAGGGTTTTGTGTAAAGGATGTTAAAGGTAATTTGCCTTCGTTAGCACCAAAGTGCGCATCCCAAACAATAACATCGCCTTCCTGCATATTGTTTTCCGGGTGTTGTTTATCTGAAATTGCATACGTCTCCTGGCTTTTTTTAGAATCATATGGGTTTAGATCTAACCCGATAATTGTATACGGATGACTAAAATATACCTTGCCTTTTTTGTCAGGGCTGTTTGTCTTGTACCACGCGCAGGCATCAGCTACAACAACGGTTTCATCTTTCAATTCCATTGGCCAGTAGTGCATCTTGAAAATTATATTCACAAAAAATATACTGAATATAGAAAGAGTAAGAATATATATTTTGCTGAAGCCATATTTAGAAGCAAACGTATAAATCACATCAAGGCCAAAAATAATAATCAGTACAACCAATGGTACAATGCAGGTTATAAGTCTATGCATACCCAATGCACCAAAAAGACCAAATGCCCAGAATATGGATTCTGCTGTGATGAACAGTACAATAAACCCAAGGGTCAGAAAATGGAAATGAAATAATTTATTCTCTGTAATAGTATTCTTTTTAAATGTAAACAGGCCATGGATCAGCGTGTACAGAGAAATGATTCCTCCTGTGTACAAAAGCACTTTGCGGCTCGTACCCAGTAATTCATCCAGTGCATTGATATAAAAAAAGAAGTCGCCTTTTCCGTAAATATCCTGCGCTCCTTTATATGGGTTGTTGTCGGAAATCCACATCAAAGAATGATGCGTAGAGTAACCATAAATGGTTACTAACATATAACCAGTTAATAGTGCCGGTATATAGAAATATTTTTTCTGAATCAGCAGCAGCAGGCCCATCAATGGGAAAATAAAATAACCTTCCTGTCTTACAAATGGAAGGAAGGAAAATAAAACAGTGGCAAGTAGCCATTCATTGATAACAACAAGGTAGATGCCCCATACAAGAAAAAAAGCAAAGACAATTTCTGTAAGTCCGCTGAAAAGCTCCGGAAAATATACAGGTGTGAATAATAATAAAATCGGAATGAGCCACAAATGCTTTATATTAAAAAAATCGGCTATTTTTAAAAGTATAATGCTTGTTAGAAAGGAACAGATAATCTGCATGAAATGAATTCCCTTTAAACCAAACTGTGCAAATGGTGCTGCAAGTATGGTAAAGACGGGTTTAGCCCAGAGGTCCAGTTCGAACGCCGGATTCCAGTAGGAATAACGTGCTAGTAAATAATGCCATACACCATCTGCTGTATCTGAGGTGTATGATGCTGGCAAGATTGCCCATTGGACTAAAATGAACAACGTGCAGCAGAATAAACTTAAAACAAAATAACGGTTTTTAGTTTCCGAAATAAAAGATGTAAACATGAAAGTTATGAAAAGAGTAACAGGTTTTATTTAGAATATATTTCACACCAGGCTTTTCCTTTCGAAATTCTTTTCAAAAGTTTTAGTGAAGAATCTTTTTTGTATGCATCATATAACGGATCATATTCAATAGCAGAGAAAATATAATAGTTTGTTGTTGCAGAAGGTTTGTCCTGAAGGTTGGTATATGGTATGGCGTTGTATCCGCTGTATGGATTGGACAGGATAAATTTCATCAGATAGTGCGTAGTTATTTCAGCATCTTTTGGGACATGGTTTTTATTTAAAAAGCTAACCATATCTTCATGGCAACTTACCATGTCAGAATACGCTAATTCTGTATCTCCAAGCCCATCGCTTTTGCTGCTTACCGTAGCGAAAAAAGCAACGATTGTAAGGGCACATAACAGAAGTGTGTTATTGTATGCTTTGTTAAACAGCGTGCTGATAACATATACAAATATCATGATCACCATTGGGATAGCAGCAATCAGATACCTGTTGGATAAGAAGTTTATCGCAGCAAAAGCTATGAATCCAAAAATAAATATTGACAGGTGAATTAATCGTAACAGATCTGCCTGTGGGATTTTTTTATAGCGCAGTGCAAAGAATGCCATACCAATCAAACCCAGATAGGTGATGTATAAACGACCTTGATTAAAGAAAATAATATCTCTTATTACAGAAAGCTTGTAGGTAAGCATTCCGTACGATAAATCGATGTAGCCAATGTGAAGCGGGTAGAAGAACCAGCCAACGTTGATTTTCTGTAAAATGAAAAAGGAAAAACCTAATAAAAATACAAGTCCGATAAGGCCAAGCTGAAGCAGAAATGTTTTCAACTCTTTTTTAAAGAGTAGAAATTCAATCGTAGAGCCGAGAGCTAATGCTGGTATCAGTACATAAGCACTTTCTTTTGTCCATAAGGCCAGTGTGCCGCAAATAACAAATGCCAAATAGTTTTTTTCAAAGAAAAAGAAATAGGTAAGCAGTACAAAAAGCCCTACCATTACTTCTAATAACAAAAAACTGCTTTGGGAAAGAAAGATTGCCTGAAGCGAAAACAGGATTGTAGTAAAAACTGCCACTTTTATTCCGAACCAGTTTTTGCTGGAATAAAATACAGCAAAGACTAATCCCATAGAAATAAAAAGCGGGAATAAGTGCATGGTAAAATTGGAATCACCAAACAAGGTTGCCCAGATCGAGGAAAGAAACAGAAACAGGAGCGGGTGTCCTGAGTAGACTGCCGGATCCAGTTCGCCGGGTATTAATGTCGGAGAGGTGGCTGCAAGGGTTTTTGCCGCAGGGAAATATACCCAGCACTCGTCCCAATACGGGCCAAGGTTTAAATATTGGAATTTATACAGAAAAAGACATACACAAATAATAACAGGTACTATAAATGGCCTTTTAGTTAGTTGGTTTTTAAATTCGGTATAGGAAAAGTTCATTGTAGAGGATAGTAAGATAGTATTGAAAAGAGTAATAATGGCTGATAAGAGGCTTAATAGATCACAAAACAGAACATAAGCCATGTTTTATGTAGCAGCAAAGCCTATCATGTCAGGGCATTTTGTTTATGCAGTTTTTAAAATAGTCTTAATAAAATAGGGGCATTGGCTAAAATCCAGTAAAACCAAAATCAGATGCTCAGTAATCTCAGAATTTCTTAGATAATGCGAAGATAATTATTATTTCACATAAAGCGCAGACCTCTAGCTTATAAAAAAAACAGCAATTTCTTTTTATTATCAATATTATTCATAACTTTAGTATTCAATTAATTACAATACCATTATGAATACGGGAACAGTTAAATTCTTCAATGAGACCAAAGGTTTTGGTTTCATCTTAGACAGTGCTAGTAACAAGGAAATTTTTGTACACGTTTCTGGCCTGAAAGAACAAATTACTAAAGACGATAAGGTTCAATTCGAAATCGTTGAAGGTAAAAAAGGTGTTAATGCAGTTGAAGTGAAAAAAATCTAATTTCTTTCCTAACTAAACACATTTGAAAGTCTTCATGCATCTTGCGTGAAGACTTTTTAGTTTAATTCCATCTGGATTCTATTTCATGAACAGGAAGAACCTGTTCATTCATACATCTGAAATGTTTTTTAGGGCAGCTGTTATAACCGATTTTCGAACAAGGCCTGCAATAGAGGTCCTCTTTTTGCCAGTTAACATGTTCGGTTTTATAAGCATACATGCCTAACTCAGGCGTTGTGTTGCCCCAAATAGAAATAATTCTTTTTTGAAGTGCTGCACCGATGTGCATTAAGCCGGTATCATGTGTGTATAGATACATGCACTGATGTACAATTGAAGCTGATTGGTTTAAATTATATGTGCCGCAGGCATTCAGAATATTTTTTGTGTCCGGGAAATACGCAACAAGCCGCGCGGCTGTAGCAGTATCATCTTTTCCGCCAAGTAAAATAATAGGGTGGGATATCTTGCCGATAAGTTCAATCAGTTTTGCTTCCGGCAGCCGCTTGGTAGCATGCTGAGCACCAATAGCGATAGCAACATACCCGGCAGCATATTTCTGCGGAAGACTGTCTCTGGAAATAATATCTTTTTCCGGTATAAAGTAATCCAGGCCTTCATTGTCATTTTTTACACCCAGGTGTTTGACAGTATCTAAATACCGATCCACAATATGAATTGCAGGCATGGTTTTCCATTTCCAATTCACATAAAACCACTTACGGATATTTAATTTATCGAACGTGAAACTTTTAGCCTTAAGCGCCCACTTAATGCGTTTTGTGCGGATGTTGCTATGCAAATCAATCACAACATCAAACCGTTCGGCTTTCAGCTGCTTTATAAAGGAAGCAGTGGAAGATTCAAGCAGGTGCAGCTTGTCTATGTACGGATTGTTTTCTAAAATACTTTTAAAAGAAGCTTTTGTTGCAAAGTGTATTTCAGCATTAGGGATTTGTTTTTTCAGGCACCGGATAACCGGCGTTGTTAAAACGATATCGCCAATGGAAGAAAAACGAAGGATTAAAATTTTCATGTTGGTACACGTATACTTATTTTCCTTTTGATGCAAGCCAGCTGCTTACTTTCTCCAGCGGCCAGGCATTAAATGTCTGTTCTTTGCACAAACCAGCCTTACGTGCAACACATACGCCAAAGTGCATGTCCTGCAAACCAATCTTTTCATGCGCATCCGGGTTAATACTGATGATGCAGCCTTTATCCAGGGCATATCCAATATGTCGCCAGTCCATATCCAGGCGCCATGGATGCGCATTGATCTCAATGATAACATTGTTGGCTGCGCAGGCATCAATAATTTTCTTATGGTCAATCGGATATCCTTCGCGCTTTAATAATAGCCGGCCCGTTGGATGACCCAGCATGGTTGTATAGGGATTTTCGATCGCTGTAATCAAACGCTGCGTGGCTTTTTCTTCATTCATTTTTAAGTTGGAATGAATAGAAGCGACAATAAAATCAAATGTTTTTAATACTTCATCTGCATAATCCAGTGAGCCATCGTTTAAAATATCCGATTCAACACCCTTGAAAATTTTAATGCCGGGCAATGAAATAGTTAAGGCATCCACTTCGGCCTGTTGTCTGGCAATGCGTGTTTCATCTAAGCCGTTTGCATAGAAGGCAGACTTTGAGTGATCTGAAATGCCAAAATATGCATACCCTAAAGCCATACATTCTTTAGCCATTTCTTCCAGAGTATGCTTGCCATCGCTATAGGTGGAATGATTGTGAAAGCTCCCTTTAATATCCGCATCGGTAATCAGTTCGGATAATAAATTATTCGTCGCTAATTGCATTTCTCTGTAACCTTCTCTCAATTCAGAAGGAATAACAGGAAGATTAACATGTTCATACAATGCGGCTTCAGTAGCAAAAGCAGTTGTTGTTGCAAGATGTAAAAATGTTTTTCCGGATGGGCTTTTTAATCGTAAATGTTTTTCTCCGGAAGAATGTTTGAATAATTCAGATCCGAATTTTTCTGCTGTAGTTAAATATATTTCAACGGGAATGTTTTTTAAACGTTCAGCTCCACGCCATCTGTATAAGCCAGACTTAGCAGGATCTTCAGATAAATAAGAAAGCGTTTGCAAGACAGAAACGGTTTCAGCAAAATCGGTACTTGGTACAACAAAAGAAATGCAGTCAATTGTTTCCATCATCCGGCGCACATCTCCGCACAGCTGAATCTGCGGGCTGATGTCTGCCTTAAGTTTACGTTCCAGTTCAAAGGCAAGCGCTTCAATGTCTCCATACAAATGTTTGTCAGACTGCTTCATTACAAATTGAAGCACCTGTATAATATTTTCCTGCGTTTTTTCGCCAAAGCCTTTCAGCTGAGCCACAGCATTGGTTTTACAAGACTCCAGCAACTCTTCCTTACACGTGATGTTAAGTTCTTTCCAAAGCGTTTTTACTTTTTTCGGTCCAATGCCTTTTATATCCAGCAATTCAACAATGCCTTCAGGTGTATTGAGCTTCAGTGTTTCAAGTTCTGTCAGTTTACCTGTCTGGCTCAGCTCAACTATTTTTGCCGCAATGCTTTTACCAATGCCGTCCTGCTTTTCCAGTTCAGGAAGCGATAAGCCGAATAAAGCAACTTCCGTTTTTTCAATTTGAAATCCGGCATTCTGAATGGAACGAACTTTAAACGAGTTTTCGTCATGCAGCTCCATAAGCGAAGCCGTCAGTAAAAGTATATCAGCAATTTCTTGATTTGTCAAAGAAGTAATCGGTTTAATTGGAATATGTAAAGATAAAAGTTTTAAGTTTTATCTTTTAGGTTTTAGGATATAAAGTATGGTAAACCTGTTTTAATCTGGAACTCTAAACTAAATTCATTAATTTTAATGCAAATAATGTATTAAAGTAACTATCCTTAAAACATAGAACTTTGAACATAAAACTTGAAATATGAATTACTGGCTTATCAAATCTGAACCGTTTAAATATTCATTTGACCAATTTGTTGCAGATAAAAAAACATTCTGGGATGGCGTGCGCAACTATCAGGCACGAAATAACCTGCGTGAAATGAAGAAGGGTGACTTATTACTTTTTTATCATTCAAACGAGGGAAAAGAAATTGTTGGTATTGCTAAAATTGTAAAAGAGGCGTATCAGGATCCAACAACAGATGATGCAAACTGGGTTGTTGTTGATGTTGCGCCGGTAAAAAAATTAAAAAATCCGGTAACACTTGAAATGGTTAAAAAAGACAAACGGTTAGCAAACATGGCTTTGGTTAAACTCATGCGTTTATCTGTACAACCGGTTCGGAAAGAGGAGTTTGATATTGTGCTTGAATTGGCCGGTGAATAAAAAAATGAAATCTTTCTCCTGCGCTATTCTATAAAATTCTATATTTGTAAAATTTAAAGACAAAGTTTATGTCCAAACGCATTATAATCGACAACGATTTGCTGCAGGTCATGTTGGATCGGCTTTGTCAGCAATTGATCGAGTCCCACGACGATTTCTCCAATACTGTTATTTTAGCCCTTCAGCCCAGAGGAGTTGCTACAGGGCAGCGTATTCATAAAAAATTAGAAAAGGCTACAAAAAAGAAGATCAATCTGGGCTACCTGGATGCGACTTTTTTCAGAGATGATTTCAGAAGACACGATGGTCCGTTGAGAGCAAACGCTACAAAAATTCCGTTTCTGATTGAAGGGAAACGTGTGATCCTGGTGGACGATGTATTATACACCGGCCGCACGGTGCGCGCTGCAATGGATGCCATGATGGCTTTTGGCAGGCCGAAAGATGTAGAGCTGTTGGTAGTGATTGATCGCAAGTACAGTCGTGATGTGCCGATTCAGCCCAATTATGTAGGGAGAGAAGTTATTTGTCTGGAATCTGAAAAAGTAGTTGTAGACATTAACGAAGTTGAAGATAAGAAAGAATTAATCTGGTTAGTAAAGAAATAAATAGAACGATGAGCCAATTATCCGTAAAGCATTTATTAGGAATAAAAGATCTTACAACAAAAGATATTGAGCTTATATTAGAAACTGCCGGTCAATTTAAAGAGGTCATCAACAGACCTATCAAAAAAGTACCTTCCCTGCGTGATGTAACCATTGCCAATGTTTTTTTCGAAAACTCAACACGTACACGTTTATCGTTTGAATTAGCACAAAAAAGATTGTCTGCCGACACCATTAATTTTTCAGCGGCAGCAAGTTCTGTAAAAAAAGGAGAAACACTTTTAGATACCGTAAATAATATTCTGGCAATGAAAGTGGATATGATTGTGATGCGCCATGCAAGTGTAGGTGCGCCGCATTTCTTAGCCAAACACATCAGTGCAAATATTGTAAATGCCGGAGATGGAACACATGAGCATCCGACACAAGCATTATTAGACAGCTTTTCCATTAAAGAAAAATTAGGCGGCGTAGCAGGGAAGAAGGTTTGTATTTTCGGAGACATCCTGCATTCACGTGTAGCCTTATCAAATATTTTTGCCTTGCAGAAGCAGGGCGCTGAAGTGATGGTTTGCGGCCCGTCAACATTGATTCCGAAGTTTATCGGAGAGTTAGGCGTTAAGGTAGAATTTGATCTGCGCAAAGCCCTTCAATGGTGCGATGTAGCAAATGTGTTGCGGATACAGCTTGAACGTCAGACAATCAAATATTTTCCTACACTGAGAGAATACGCACAGTATTACGGCATCAACAAACAATTGCTGGATTCATTGAACAAGGAAATTGTGATCATGCACCCGGGTCCGATCAACAGAGGAGTTGAATTAAGCAGCGATGTAGCCGACAGCGGTCATTCCATTATTTTAGATCAGGTAGAAAACGGTGTGGCAGTACGCATGGCTGTATTGTACCTGCTTGCCGGCAATAAGTAATATAATCAAAACCGCTTCAAATCCTTCACAGCAAAGCTCCATTCAGGCGTAATAAGTTCTCCGCTTTCAGGAATTTCATACCATGGACTTAATTCAGTATCAGAAAGGTTTTTTACAATATGAATATCCTGCGCAGGCATATAGCTTTGCGTCAGTATCATTATTTTCTTTCCGGATGTTTCATGTACGGCAACATCCATTACAATCATGGCATGGCCGGGAAAACCGCCGTAAATAAAAACATCGCCCTCTGCAATCTCAGTAATATCAACAGGTTTCAGTTCTTTTGAAAGTGAATAGGTGCCGCAATACATAAACACTGTATTCAGGTAAGAGCGAAAACACGCATAGCTTGTATCTCTGCTTTTAGATTTTGTCCAGGCAACGGAATTACCTATTACCACAGGGCGGTAGCCTTCTCTCCATTTTGAATAAGAAGCTTTGCTGCCATTCGTAAATGTAAACGCAATGGAATCATAGGCGTGTTTTTGATATAGATATTCTGCCCGCAAACGCATTACTGCATCAGCACATTGCTGCAGGTCACTTGTGCCTCTGTCAAAATCCAGCACCGCGGCATGTATACGCTGATTGCTTTTAAGTTCTCCGTTAAAAAGCAGTACCGGCGCCCCTTCTTTTTTCAGTGGTATGGTTTCAAGCCAGGCTGCAAATGTTTTTTCAGTATTCGATTTTCTTGAGTAACCCGGAGGGCATGGAAAGCGTTCTAGAATGGTAGAACGAACAAAAATGTTTGTTTGTTTTGAGTAAGATGGTTCGTCAACAGGTCGATTGCGTATATTTGCATCTTCCTGCATGCATGAACAGAACAACATAGTTCCATAGAATACTGTTGTGATAATAAAGTAAATATTTGTCATATAGTTAGTTATGTTTTAAAGCAGATGAAGAAAATAATAATCTACAGCATTGTTATTATCATAATGCAAAGCATGGTCTCATGTTACGCATTACAGCAAAAAAAAGCGGCAAAAAGTCAACCCTTCAAACCGCATAAGGAGTCAAAGATGAAGCATAAAAAGCATCATTAGATGAGATATTAAAGACGAAAATTCTTTACATTTAACATATATTATAGGTCTCCTTACATTAAATCAATAATTCCATGAAAAAAGCAGTATTTGTAGCAGCAGTAAGTACTATTTTAGCCGTTTTTATATTTTCGTCATGTAGCAGCGGTGCATCTCAGCAGTCGTGGCATCCTAAAACCGGTAAAAAGCCAAAGCCCGGACACAATCGTTAATATTTATCGCGCTTAAATTAAAAAGCAGTTATATCTGTAAAGAATACTGAAATAGAAAAGCAGAGATTCCTTTATGAAAAAAATTATCGTAGCTATTGACGGGTATTCGGCGTGTGGGAAAAGCACAACAGCGAAGATATTAGCAGCAAAACTAGGTTACGTATACATAGATACAGGCGCTATGTATCGCTCCGTTGCTTTATATTTCATTCAGCATTACATAAACAGCACCAATCCTAAAGCTGTTGCAGAAGCATTAAACCAAATTCACATTTCTTTTGTTCATAATAATAAAACAGAAACATGTGAAACGTATCTCAACGGTCTGAACGTTGAATCTGAAATCCGGAAAATGTATGTTTCTGAAAAGGTTAGTGAAGTAAGCGCTATTCCGGAAGTAAGGAAACGTATGGTTGAACTTCAGCAAAAAATGGCACGTAAAAGAGGCGTTGTTATGGATGGAAGAGATATCGGTACGCATGTTTTCCCTGACGCGGAACTTAAGATATTCATGGTGGCAGACATGCATGTACGCGCATTCAGAAGGCAGCAGGAATTGTTTGAAAGAAAACAAATCATTGACCTGGATGACATCATCAAAAATATTGAAAGCCGTGATTTGATGGATACAACAAGAGAAGAGTCACCGTTAAGAAAAGCTTCTGATGCATATGAAATAGATACAACCTACATAACTGTTGAAGAGCAGGTAGATTGTATTATGAACATTGCAGTCGGGAAGATGATTGAATTGGAATACAACATTGAAAATATTTAATACAGATAATTTCAACCCGGGATATACTATCCCAAATAAATACTGAAATGGATGTAATTATAGATAAAAATTCAGGCTACTGTTTCGGCGTTGAGTTTGCTATTCAGATGGCGGAAGATGAAATGGCTACAGGCGAGCCGTTGTTTTGTCTTGGCGACATCGTTCATAATAGCATGGAGGTAGAGCGGTTAGCTAAAAAAGGATTGAAAATTATAGATCGGGAAGAATTAAAAAAACTTTCAGATTGTAAAGTTTTAATCCGTGCACACGGAGAGCCGCCGGAAACCTACCAGCTTGCATTAGAAAATAATATTGAACTGGTAGATGCATCTTGTCCGGTTGTATTAAAACTGCAGAACAGAGTTAAAGCATCGTTTGACGCTATTGATTCAAAAGACGGGCAGATTGTCATATACGGACAGGAAGGTCACGCTGAAGTGATTGGTATTGCAGGCCAGACAGGAGATAAAGCAATTGTTATTACAACGGAAAAAGATCTGGATAAGATTGATTTTGAAAAGCCTGTAACCTTGTATTCTCAAACAACAAAAAGTACACAGGGTTTTTATAAAATGAAAGACCTGATTGAAGCACGTGTTGCAGAAGCAGGAAAAAACGTTGACGAAAACTTTGAATACAATGACAGTATTTGCAGACAGGTATCAAACAGAGAGCCTCAGTTGAGAAAATTCTCAAAGGAATTTGATGTTGTTATTTTTGTGAGCGGCAAAAAAAGCTCAAACGGCAAAGCATTATACGGCGTTTGTAAACAGGAAAACGAACGGAGTTATTTTGTAGAAAATGAAACAGAAATAGAACCTTCCTGGATAAGAGCTACAGACAATGTAGGCATCTGCGGTGCAACGTCTACCCCTATGTGGCTGATGGAAAAAGTGCAGAACTATATACAGGCACACTCCTGGAATTAATAAAAGAAATAAATACCCCCTGATTAATTATATATAGTACCGATACCGATGAAAACACTTATACGCTATTTTATTCAGGGTTTATTATTCTGGACACCGATCTTTATCACGGTGTACATTATTTTTTTTATTTTTAGTGTGTTTGACCGGATCATACCAGCCTTATTCAATGTAGAACTGACACCAGGGTTGGGCATTTTAATTGTTGTAGTGTTCTTAACAACTACGGGATCCATCACATCTATGCTGCTAGTAAAGCCTGCATTTAGTTTTTTAGAAAACTATGTCTATAAAATTCCATTCATAAATATTATTTATTCTTCTTCCAAAGATGTTGTAAGCGCTATTGTTGGAGAGAAGAAACGGTTTGATCATCCGGTAATGGTAAAAACAGGTGGTGGAGAGACAGGTACATTCAGAATTGGTTTTGTTACCCGAGATGAATTTAATGTTAAGCAACTGGAAACATTAGTGGCAGTATATTTTCCGCACTCATATAATATATCCGGCAACATACTTTTTGTGCCCAAAGACAAGGTACTTCCTTTAAATATCACGGGTGCAGAAGCAATGAAATTTATTGTGTCTGCAGGTATGACCGGAAACCTGGACGAAAAATAACACGGCATGTTATCGCAGTATCGTTTAAATGTTTCTTTTGTGTTATCAAATTGTCTCTTGGTAACAATTCCGTAACAATCCCTTTATTTTGACATAACAGCACGATAAACATAGGGTAATAGCATACATGTAGCTTTGCATTGTAAAAATCAAACTACAATAAAGCTCGTGATGAATACTCTACGTTTTCCAAAATGGTTGTCCCTATCAGCTGTTTTTCTATTACTTTCATTTACCGCCCCTTTTACAAGTTTAGCTCAGACAGGTTCTCTTAAAGGAACATTAATCGATTCAACAGCAAATGAATTGATTTTCGGAGCAATCATTTCATCCCCTGAGTTTCCAAACATCGGTGCTCAGTCGGATTTTGATGGGAACTTCTTAATTCAAAACATTAAACCCGGAACGTATAACTTCAAAATATCTTATATCGGATATAAAGAAGTGTTATTAAATGGTATCGTTGTTAATGCAGGCCAGACAACAGATCTGGGAACGATAAATATAAAGATAGATGAAGAAGTACCTGTTATTGAAATTGTGGGAGAAGTAGCTACCAACACAGAACAGGCTGTTGTGCAGGAAGTGAGAGCACAGGATCAGGTTGTTTCAGGGATTTCTGCAGAGCAGATATCGAAATCTCAGGATAGAGATGCCGCAGCTGTTATTTCCAGAATTCCTGGAGTTACATTAATAGATGGTCGTTTTATCATGATCAGAGGTTTAAGTGAACGCTATAATAACGTTTTATTAAATGGTGCAATTGCTCCATCGTCCGAATCTGAAACAAGGGCATTTTCATTCGACATTTTACCAAGTAATGTTATAGATAGAATACTTGTATTTAAATCCGGTGCAGCAGAAATGCCGGGCGATTTTGCGGGTGGTATTATAAAAGTATATACAAAAGCGAATGTAGATAAAAACATTACTTCATTAGGAATCAGCTTGGGCTACAGAACGGCTACAACGTTTAAAAGCTTTACAAGACAAAGCGGCTATAATGCAGACTGGACAACTTTCGGAAATAATGCGAGAGAGCTGCCGGCAGATTTTCCAAAAGATTTAAAAAATCTTGGTTTTGATTATAACAAATCTGTTGAATATTCTAAACAACTGGATTACAACTGGAACACGAAAGAAACTACTGCAATGCCGGACTTAAGAATGAATCTGTTGGTTGGCAGAAATTTTTATGCAGGAAGTGTTAAGATAAGCTCAATAAATAACCTGTCGTATTCAAATGTTTATCAAAGCTACAAAAATGATCGTTTCAGATATTGGAACTATGATTCAGAAGGCAAAAGTGAAACAAAATTAGCATTCAAAGATCAATACAGCGTTAACAGCTATCGCTTAGGTTTAATGAGCAACTGGTCAGCAAACTTTACAAAAAGTGTAAACAAAAAAATACTTACGTTTAGAAATTTTTATACCAGATCAGCATTTAACGAAACGCAATTCAGAAGCGGTTATGATAATGAGAAAACGCAGGAGTTATTATTTCAGTCGCTTCGTTATGGAACAAACGCAATTTTCAGCTCACAGCTTGAAGGTGAACATGGCATGCGTTCAAACAAAGATAATTTAACATGGGTTGTTGGTTTCTCTCAGATCACACGAAGTGAGCCCGATTGGAAACGTGCATCCCAGACACGTCAGTTAGGCTCTTCAGATCCTTTCAGAACGGTCGTTCAGCCTGGCCCTACAGCGCAGGATGGTGCCTCATTCTTTACAAAACTTACAGAAGGTGTTGTTATGAATAGTGTAGACTATGCAAGAAACATGTTAAATCATACCGACTCTTCACGTGTGAGATTAACATTAAAAGTTGGGTATTATGCAGAATATAAAAAGCGTACGTATTATGCGAGATGGATGTCTCTGACTGATGCAGGTATTGACCCGTCGTTAAAATTCCTTAGCCCGGATGAATTATTTCAATCACAGTATTTAGGTTACCCGAATGGTTTGTTATTACAGGAAGGTACCAGAACGCAGGATAGATATGATGCATCAAATACATTGATTGCCGGATATGCAGGAGCCAACTTCGTTATCTCAAAAGTTACTATTGATGGTGGTCTACGGATGGAGAATAACAGACAACAGATTGAATCCGCTGTTGATGGAACACCTGTAATCATTGATAATAAAATTTTAACTCCATTACCATTCCTTAACCTGTCCTACAGATTCCATGAAAAGTGGGTATTGAGAGGTAGTGCGATGAAGACAATTAACAGACCGGAATTCAGAGAGCTTTCACCATTCCCGTTCTATGATTTTAACATTCCTGCAGATAAAACAGGCAACCCAAACCTGAAAGTATGTGACATCATAAACCTGGACACAAGATTGGAATTTTATCCGACCGAAGCTGAAATGGTTGCAGTTGGTGTGTTTTACAAACACTTCAAAAATCCAATTGAAGCATATCTGTTACAAGGAGCTTCTAACTTAGTTTATATCTATGATAATGCGCCTGAAGCACAATCTTATGGTGTTGAATTTGAATTAAGAAAATCTCTTGAATCGTTTACTAATGTTGAATTCATGCAGCGCTTTTCTTTATTATTCAACGGCTCTTTAATTTATTCTCAAATAAATTTTGGAAATGATTTAACATCGTACAGCAATTTGATTCAGAAAAGAGCAATGCAAGGACAAAGCCCATATGTAGTAAATGCTGGTATTTACTACAGCTATAGAAAAACAAAACTAAGCGGCTTGTATAATGTTTACGGTCCAAGAATATTCTCTGTAGGTGATAGCCAGATCAGAACGATCTATGAAATGCCACGTGCGTCCTTAGATGTAACATATTCATATGAATTGAATAAGAAGACAGAATTAAGAATTGGTATTTCTAATCTTCTGAACTCCTCAATCAGACTGCAGGAAGATGGAAATAACAATAGAAAATTGAATGAGAAAGATATTGATAAAAATATTTCTCAATACAGAATCGGACAGAATATCAATGTTGGTTTTGTATATAATTTCTAAAACAAGAATCATACTAACATAATATCCAAGTAACAATCAGTTAACATTTAAAAAGCACCTTTGCATAACAAATAACTATTGAACTAATCATGAAAAAAACAGTTAAAAGTATTTTATACATCTTGTTAGCAGCAGCATTTGTTGTTACATCTTGTAAAGACAAAAAAGATGATCCGGCTCCTTCAAATGGCGGAAATACAAATGTTGAAGTGATAGAAGGTGAAATTTCTTCCGATAAAACATTAGATGCATCAAAAAAATATCTGTTAAAAGGTAAAGTATATGTATTGTCTGGTCACAAAATTGTAATCCCTGCTGGTACAGTAATATTTGGCGATAAAACTACACAAGGCGCTTTAATCATTAACAGAGGCGCTAAAATCGAAGCAGTTGGAACAGCTTCAAATCCTATCGTATTCACGTCTAACGCACCTGCAGGTTACAGACAAAGAGGTGACTGGGCTGGTATTGTAATTTGTGGAAATGCACAAACTAACAAAGGTTCAAACAATCCGATTGAAGGTATTCAGGGCACAGGTGGTGTTAACGGTTACTATGGTCCGAATGGCGCTACTCCGGATAATACACAGAATTCAGGAACAATGAAATTTGTTCGTATTGAATATGCTGGTTTCCCTCTTTCTGATGACAATGAATTGAATTCATTAACATTTGGTTCTGTAGGAAGCGGAACAACAATTGAAAACATCATGGTTTCTTATGCAAATGATGATGCGTATGAATGGTTCGGTGGAACGATTAATCACAAATACCTTATTGCTTACAGCACAATTGATGATGACTTTGATACAGATGCCGGTTATTCAGGAAGTATCCAATACGGTTTAGTTGTAAGAGATAACAACATTGCGGATAAATCAACTTCAAGAGCATTTGAATCTTCTTCAAACGCTACAGGTGCTGATCCGGATTCTGAATGTAAATTTGCAAACTTTACAATTCTTGGTCCATGGATCTATGCAGATACTTCATCAACAGCTAACATTGCAGCAAGCTTTGGTAACGCTATTGAGATCAACACAAGCTCAAACATCAAAGTTTGGAACTCAATGATCTTAGGTTTCACAGTTCCTGTAAACATGAACGGTGGCGATAACTCTGAAGTTAAAAACAACATTTTATATGGCCGCGATTCATTAGTTGTTAAAACTGCCAATGCTAAAGGGACATTTGCTGACAACACAGTGATCACCAGCAGAATCTTAAAATCTATCTATGGTACCTCAGTATTCACAGGTAAAGATTCTAAGAAAAATAAATCTGAATCTTCAAGTGCATTGTATTTCAACAATCCAAATCCACTTCAGGCAGCAGGTTCTCCTTATGCTACAGGAGCTCCAAGCTTAGCTGCAAGCGGATTTACAGCTGAAAGTTATTATGGCGCATTTGGTACTACTGCTAATGCAGGTTGGGCATGGGGCCAGGCTTGGATTAACTTCGCACCAAATAACACAGCATACTAATTATTTACAAAAAAAGTTGGTAATTTTAATAGAGCCAGGATATACATATATCCTGGCTCTATCTTATTTATAAATAAAAATAAATTCTAAATGAAATCAGGTATACAATTCTTCATCATATTTATACTGACGCTAACATGGTCATGTAACTCTTCATTAAAAAAGCCAGAAGAGGTAATAGGAAAAGACGTTCAGGAACATTTGAATTTTTTATCTACATACATAATAAAAAAGCCAACAGAAATATCCGATACTGCATGGTTCTCAGACAGCTTGACAAAATATAAGGTTGGTCGCTTAACAGATTATGATGTTGCGTATGAATACGCTTCTATGTCTCAGGATACAGTACATTATATTGTTAGCCGCAAAGAACTCGGAAGGGATTTTGAAAATTACAGATTATTAGGTGGGCGTTACATATGGGGGAAGAAACCAGAATTTATTGAAGAAAAATTTATATCCATCAGATACAGTAAAGAAGACTTTCCAAAGGTGCTTCCAACACTGATTCCATATCTGTACACCGGCGACGTACTTTCTTTTCAAACAGCAAATAAAGATACTGTGATTCAATGGCCGGAGAAGGGTGTATTTTATGATAAACAAACACATAAATGGGAGCTGGGAGCTGAAAATGAATTCTATTTTTTAAAACAAATGAAAGATAGTCTCAAAGCAGCGGGCAAGTAGTTAACAATTCAGTAAAGATTCAATAATATACAGGTAGCCATTAGGTAACATTGGTAACGTACCTTTGAAGCTGAAAACAGAGCTATTCAATTTTTTAATCTTATGGGCGTCAGACGGACGCCCTTATTTTTTTTCTCTGTTTTCTGTAAAATGGCATCAAAATATCCGACCTGTGTTATTTAAAAATGCGGGCATGCTGGTTTATCTGGAAAAGAAATTGCGGCTGGCCTTATACACCTGGAATAATTTCTTTCTTCGTATCCGAAGTAAAAACCTATAGCTTTTAACAAAATTAGAAGGCATGTATTTTCTTAAATAAAAATGCCGTGTGCCATTTTTATTATGAAGTTTAATGTATTCAGGGTCGAATGAGTGGATACCGTACATGGCAATTCATAGCGGGAGTGATACTGCAAAATTCAACAAATAGTGTTGCTATATCGTTACCTCAATCCTAAGCTATTATTAATGTTGCAGGCAAGATGTGCACACCCTGACGATCTGTAGGGTTTAATGTTTTCTGTTCAGTATTATAAGGTTACAGATATTCTAAATGGAAAAAATAATAAATCTTATAAATGAAAACTTATACGCAGACGCTATTTCAGAAGTAAGTTTTTATATCGATGAAATAATATCAATCAGTATATTTTATATAAAACGATACTGAGTTGAAATAATTGGACATAAAAAAGGCGTAATCAATTTGATTACGCCTTTTTAAGAAGGTATACTGACAGCGTTAATTTATAACTGCGCATCAATTTTTTGTGCCAATACAGATTTAGGAACAACGCCAACTTGCTTGTCAACGATCTCACCTTTTTTCAATACCAGCAAAGTAGGAATTGAACGGATACCAAACTTAGCTGATACAACCGGATTCTCATCTACATTCAATTTTGCAATCACTGCTTTACCAGCATAATCACCAGCAAGTTCTTCAACTACTGGCCCAATCATTTTACAAGGTCCACACCATTCAGCCCAGAAATCTACTAATACTGGTTGATCTGTATTGATTATCTCTTCAAAGTTCGCGTCTGTTATTTCTACTGCTTTTCCCATAATTGAAAATGTGTTAACTGTATACTGTAAACTTAATCAAATTTTAATAAAAATGGTTCCTTAGGCACCTATTTTGTACGAGATGCCTTCCAGTTTGTTCAACTCGCTAAGAAATACGTTATTCGGGTCAACTCTGTAACTACGTGAGAATGTTTTTACTGTATGCTCGTTTGTATTTTTAGTCAGTGTTAAATAGAGCAAACAGCTGCCTTTATGCTCCGAAACGATCCTGTCAATTTCAACAACGGTAATAGCATTGATCTGGTCCAGATTAACACTTATATTAACGCTTTTACATAATTTAGCACGTACATCTGCCAATAGCTGCGTAGTGGTGATTTTAAAGTCTAATTCCCCTTCACGGCCCCATTTAGGCTTCAAACTGCCTTTCATAAACAGGAATTCGCCAATATTGATAAAATGCGCGTGTTTCAGATAATCTTCGCCAAATAAAGCCAGATCAAGCGAGCCGCTGTAATCTTCAATTGTAAAGAGTACAAATGGTTTTCCGTTTTTGCTCTGGCGTACATTTACTTTCGTAACAATACCCGCTACAGTAAGGTCTTTACCCTGCGGACTGCTCATGACATTCTCCAACGGACAATTACAGAAATTGTCGATCTCCAGTTTGAACTGATCCAGCGGATGACCGGAAATATAGAAACCAACAATCTCTTTTTCTTTTTTCAGTTTTTCAATATTTCCCCATTCCTCGCAAGGCGTGATTTTAGGCGGCGCAGGTTTCGCACTTGAACTATCGCCAAACAGCGACGATTGATTGCTGTCATCTTCCGTCTGAAAAGCATTTCCGTAACGGATCGCTTTTTCAAGGAATGTGATGGTTTCACGTTCCGCTACATTGAAATACTGTGCACGGTGCAGTTCGGTGAAATAATCCAGTGCGCCGGCAAGGGCAAGCGATTCAAATGTTTTTTTACTTACCGCACGGAGATTAACTCTGGAAACAAAATCAAAGAAATCCTTGAATGGTCCGTTTGCCTTGCGTTCATCAACAATCGCCTGCACCGGGCCTTCTCCCACACCTTTAATGGCGCCCATCCCGAAACGGATCTGCCCGTTGCTGTTAACAGAAAACTGGTAACTACTTTCATTTACATCCGGCCCAAGAACCGCCATGCCCATACGCTGGCACTCTTCCATAAAGAAAGAGATCTTATCAAAGTTGCTTAAGTTATGCGTCAACACAGACGCCATATATTCAGAAGGATAATTTGCTTTTAAATAACCCGTCTGATACGCTACAAACGCATAACAGGTAGAGTGCGATTTGTTAAACGCGTATTGAGCAAAGGCTTCCCAGTCGGTCCATACTTTTTCACATACTTTCGGATCAAGTCCTTTTGCTACCGCACCTTCAATAAATTTGCCTTTCATTTTATCCAGCGTGGCACGGTCTTTTTTACCCATTGCCTTACGCAGTACATCGGCATCCCCTTTTGTAAAGCCAGCCAGCTTCTGAGACAAAAGCATTACCTGTTCCTGGTAAACGGTAATGCCATACGTATCACCAAGGTATTCTTCCATTTCCGGCAAGTCGTACACAATCTCTTCTTTGCCCAGTTTACGCTGAATGAATTTAGGAATGTATTCGATCGGGCCCGGTCTGTATAGGGCGTTCATCGCAATCAAATCCTCAAACTTATCCGGTTTTAAATTGATGAGGTGTTTTTGCATCCCCGCCGATTCAAACTGGAACGTCGCGTTTGTTTCACCTTTCTGGTACAATTCAAATGTCTTCGCATCATCCAGCGGAATATAATCGATATCGATTTTTATACCGTGGTTTTCTTCAATCATTTTTAACGCATCACGAATGATGGTAAGGGTTTTCAAACCCAAAAAGTCCATCTTGATTACACCTGCATCTTCAATTACTTTGCCGTCAAACTGTGTAACCAACAACTCCGAATCCTTTGCGGTGAATACGGGGATAATATCATACAGGTCTTTTGGCGCAATGATGATACCTGCCGCGTGAATACCCGTGCCGCGTACAGAGCCTTCCAATATCAATGCCTCCTTCAATACGTCAGAAGCAAGTGTGCCTTCGTCATCCAGCATTTCACGAAGCTTCTTTACATTCTCTATATCTTCCGGCGTTA
Source organism: Cytophaga hutchinsonii ATCC 33406 (assembly GCF_000014145.1). Classification (NCBI taxonomy): domain Bacteria; kingdom Pseudomonadati; phylum Bacteroidota; class Cytophagia; order Cytophagales; family Cytophagaceae; genus Cytophaga; species Cytophaga hutchinsonii. The sequence goes on from NC_008255.1 coordinate 112,329, forward strand.
GTTCTTCTGTAAGCGTTTTGTCTTTTTCGTTCTTTTTATCCGACGCCTTCATCGGGCCTTTCATTACCCAGTTCAATTCAATGCCTGGTTTGTCGGGTACAAGTTTGGCCAGCGCATTTGATTCCTGTAACGGAAGATCCAGTACACGCGCCACATCCTTAATACTCATCTTCGCTGCCATTGTACCATAGGTTACAATCTGCGCTACTTGTTTTTTGCCATATTTCTCTACCACATAATCAATCACTTTCTGACGGCCTTCGTCGTCAAAGTCTGTATCAATATCGGGCATGCTCTTACGATCCGGATTCAGGAAACGCTCAAACAGGAGATTATATTTAATAGGGTCAATGTTGGTGATACCAATACAATATGCAACAGCAGAGCCGGCAGCTGAACCACGGCCAGGCCCGATTAACACACCGATCTCGCGGCCTTTGTTAATGAAATCCTGCACGATCAGAAAGTAGCCGGCAAAGCCCATCGTGCGGATGGTATGTAATTCAAAATCCAGTCGCTCTTTAATTTCTGGTGTTACATCAACGTATCGGTTGCGGGCACCTTCGTATGTTAAATGCTGTAAATAATTATCCTGGTCTAAAAATGTTGAAGGGATTTCATAATTAGGCAAAAGGATGTCTTGCTTCAGCTTCAGTATTTCTACTTTGTCAACAATCTGCATCGTATTGTCGATCGCTTCGGGAATGTCGCTGAATAGCGTTGACATTTCCTCTTTCGTTTTGAAATAAAACTGATCGTTCGCAAATGCAAAGCGACGACCCTTCATCATCGATTCATCATCCGAAAAATCTTTCATGGTCGGGGTGCTTTGCTTTTCACCGGTATTGATACATAAAAGAATGTCGTGCGCGTTCGAATCTTTCTGATCCACATAATGCGAATCGTTCGAAGCAATAATTGGTACCTGATACTTACGTGCAAGCTTGATCAGCACTTCGTTTACAATATTCTGTTCTTTGATATCGTGGCGCTGCAGCTCTACATAATAGTCTTCACCAAATAAATCCAGCCACCATTTGAAAGCCTTTTCACCAGCCTCTTCACCTTTAGCCAGAATTGTTCTCGGCACTTCAGCTCCCAGGCAACACGTAGTCGCAATCAAACCTTTGTGATACTGCAGTATAAGTTCTTTATCAATACGCGGGTACTTTCCATACTGACCTTCGATGTAGCCTAGAGAACAAAGCTTGATCAGATTTTTATATCCTTCCGGGTTTTTTGCTAATAGTAACTGGTGATAACGGACATCTTTATTGTCTTTCGTAAAGTTCTTCTTAAAACGATCCTCAACAAGATAGAATTCACAACCAACAATTGGCTTGATGTTATTTTTAACCGCTTCGGCAACAAATTGAAAAATGCCATGCATGTTTCCATGATCTGTAAGCGCAAGAGCTTTCATTTCATTTTTAACCGCTTTGCCAACCAGACCTTTTATGCTGGCAGCACCATCTAATAAAGAAAACTGTGAATGGACATGTAAATGTGCGAAATCAGGCATATTCGTATTTTGGGTAAGAACTCCAAGTTACCCAATAACAAAAAAGAGATATTCAAAAGTTTTCAACACGGCAATTATTTCGCAAAATAAGTTCATGCAAGTCGAATAATAGGCGCTGTTGCGCTTCATTGCCGTCCCTTTCAATGGATGGATTATTAAACCAATTTCGAATCTTCTGTAAGTTCAATCTGCAAAGTCTTAAAATAAAGCACATCAGAAATATTCAGATCAATTTCCTTTATATGAATACCATTCGTATAGGCAATAAAAACAGATGCAGGTTCATGAATTTGTTCCGCAGAAAATTCTGTTGCCGGCAAATCATTTATACGAAGAATTTTATCGCCTTTGCCCAGTAAATGAATATAAGGAGAATCAGGATCAACAGATTGAATTGTGAAGGATGTATCACAAAGAAATCCAAAATGACGTGCAAAGAAATTACTATGGGAAACTTCATCTACAGGCATTTGCAGATGAGCAAAAGCATCAAGTAGATCTTCTTTTAAATCGCCCAGCCCATAGATCCAGTGCGGGAATTTTTCAACGTATTGATTAGAAGTAATGGAATGAAAAAGCGCTGTAATGGAATCTTCAGTATAGCCATTGCCGTCAGTTTTATAAGAATTCCATAGTATCAGCATCATGTCACGCAGCGTTGAGACATTTGCTGTCGCCTTACGGATCGCTGTATCCATAAGGAATGCAACGATAGCACCTTTTACATAAATAGAAACTTTACGGTTGGGAATGCCTGCTTCGTAACCGTCAACCCATAGATCAAACGAACTGTCTGCTATGGAAAGATGATGATTACCGAAAGAATAAAAATGACGCTTCAGTAAAATATTAAATTCTTCCTGATACCATTTTTTAGAAAAAACGTTTGTAAGTGCAACATAAAAATCACCCAGATATGTCGTGATTCCTTCCGCTACAAAACCGGTATTAAAATATTGCGCTTCAAATAAATTATACGGAAGCATTTCGGAAGGCCTGATTTTACATATGTTCCAGGTATGATATAGTTCATGCGAACAGATACCGATCAATTCCGGATATAGTTTTTCTTTCACATCAGAAGCGGGTCCCAAACAGATTACGGTAGAATTTCGATGTTCGACACCATGGTAATGCTGGTATGGCACAATCAACAACTGAAAATGATACTCCTTTTCGGGGAACGTCCCAAAGTCGTTGATCTGAGCAACTGTAAACAGTTTAAAGTCATCAACCATAGTTGACGGGAAGTGAGACGCATCAACCGTTGAATGAATATAAAACGGAATATCCTGAACAGTATAAGATAACGTAGTCAATGTGGGCGAAGCCACAATAGGGAAGTCGCTTAAAGCCAGAAAGGAACCTGTTACATATAAATTACTGGATTCTTTAGGCATTCCTGTACCTATAATAAAGGAGGAAGGTAAATTTAGCTGAAGTATACAAGACAACGTTTCCTGTTCGTCAACAGCCATAAGGCAGGCAATCGGGTTTATATAGAATAAATCCGGGTCCGACCAGCAGCCACCGGCATCCAGTTGCCGGCAGTAATATAAATAGCTGAAAGTTATTGTCATTCCGGTTTCCGCCTGAACCTGCCAGGAGTTCCTGTCTGTCTTTGTAACGGGCAAAAAAGTGCCGTTTTGATTCTGAGCCCTACAATCCCGGATATTGGCTGCATAATTCTGCAACATATACCGGCCAGGTCTCCAGGAAGGTATTTTTAAGATCGGATTCTTTTTTATCGTTTCGAACGAAATTGTTACCTGAATAAAATTTGCAGGAAGATTAGTAGTATGTATTTGATATTCAATTGATTTTGTCGATTTTTGCATAAGAAAGAAAGAAGTCTGGCATACTTTTAACAAATATTAACAAGTTATTTTTAAAAACAATATTGTTAGTTCGAAAAACGATTGGTATATTTGCAACCCTATTTATATGAAAGAAACAGATTCTTGTCTTCAATAATAAGTAGGATAACGATTTATAATTATGAAAAGGACATTTCAGCCATCAAACCGTAAAAGAAAAAATAAGCACGGATTCCGTTCAAGAATGGAAACTGCTAACGGTAGAAGAGTTTTAGCTGCAAGAAGAGCTAAAGGTCGTAAAAGATTAACGGTATCAGACGAGATTCCTCGTAAAGGATAATTATTCTAAGCTTGTTACCGTTTTGGGTGAACAGTTAGATTAACATGCACCAAAACAATATACATACAAACGGTAACAAGCTTTTTTCTTTTCCTAAAAAGGAAAAGTTAACAAGTAAAACTACAATCGATCGCCTTTTCAAAGAAGGCGAATCCAGATTCAAATATCCTTTCCGGATATTATTTTTGTCTGCGGATACCTATACCGAATATTTCCCTCAAGTACTTATCTCTGTCAGCAAACGCAATTTCAAGCGTGCTGTTGATCGCAATCGAATTAAACGTTTAATTCGCGAAGCGTATCGCCTGCAAAAAAACGAATTGCTCGCATTGTTTCCTGTAAAACCTGCTTCACTGGCAATTCTTTATACAGCTAAAGAAGAAATTCAACTGGAGGAATTGAAAAAAAAGCTATATTTAATAATTAAAATGACGCAATCAGACAATAACTCATTGAAGTAATCGTACTGATTAAGCATTAAAAAACATTCATTACATTCTCATAAGATGAACATTAAGCGTTGGGGAGTTATTACAGCTGTTGCCATAGGATCAGTTGCTTTGTTGTCTGCATTTAAACAAACAGATAAGTATTTTGAAATTGCCAAAAACATGGAGCTTTTTTCTGCCGTGTATAAAGAGGTGAATTTATTATATGTTGACGAAGTTAATCCGTCACAAACGATGACAACAGGTATTGATGCAATGTTGGAGTCATTAGATCCGTATACAAATTATATCCCTGAAGATAAAATTGAAGATTTTCGGACACAAATGACGGGTCAATACGGTGGTATAGGTGCTGTTATTGGTGAGCGTAAAGACAAAATAATCATCCTGATGCCGTATGAAGGTTTCCCGGCACAAAAAGCAGGTCTTCAGATTGGTGATGAAATTCTTAGTGTAGATGGCATTGTGACGACAAGTAAAAATTCAGGTGATGTAAGTAAATTATTAAGAGGACAGGCAGACACACCGCTTAAAATTAAAGTAAAGCGTTTTAACACACCTGAACCGTTAGAGTTTACGCTGGTAAGACAGAAAATCAAAATCAGCAATGTGCCATACTTCGGTATGGTGAATACAAATACAGGTTATATCAAACTTTCTGACTTTACACAAGCCGCTTCTATTGAAGTGAAAAAAGCATTGACTGATTTGAAAGCTAAAGGAGCTACACAGATCATTTTTGATTTAAGAGGAAACCCAGGTGGTTTGCTGAACGAAGCCGTTAATATATCGAATATCTTTATTCCGAAAGATAAATTAGTAGTAAGTACAAAAGGGAAAGTTTCTGAATGGAATACAAAATATATAACAGAGCTTGTTCCAGACGATTTGAATATTCCAATTGCTGTATTAGTTAGCGGACGCAGTGCTTCAGCTTCTGAAATCGTTGCCGGAGTAATTCAGGATTATGACAGAGGGGTAATTATCGGTCAGCGTTCGTATGGAAAAGGCCTTGTGCAAACAACACGTGAACTGCCATATAATTCTCAGATCAAAGTTACAACCGCTAAATATTATACACCAAGCGGACGTTGTATTCAGGCAATTGATTACGCACACAGAGCTGCAGACGGTTCTGTATCTAAATTTGCAGATTCGCTGCATGTAGCGTTTAAAACTACAAATGGAAGAACGGTATATGATGGCGGCGGTGTAACTCCTGATATTACTGTCGTTCAGGATTCTATTTCTCCGATCCTGGTTGCATTGGTTTCCAAGAGTCTGTTGTTCGATTATGCAACCGAATACCGTTCAAAACACGAAAGCATTGGCGATGCCAGAACATTTAACCTGTCAGATAGAGATTATCAGGATTTTGTTACCTGGTTAAAAGACAAAGATTACTCCTATACAACTAAAGTTGAAAAGACATTAGATGAAATGACAAAGCAGTCCAAGCAGGAGAAATATTTTGATGCCATGAAAGATCAGCTGGATCAAATGAAAAAAGTTATCGCAAAAGATAAAGAGAATGATCTGATTAAATTTCAAAGCCAGATTATGGAATATTTAGAAGAAGAAATTGCTTCCAGATACTATCTGCAAAAAGGTATCATTGAATCATCTTTCGATAGCGACAAAGACATACAGTCAGCGCTTGAAGTATTAAATAATAAGACGAAATACAATTCGATCTTATCCGGAAAATAACCCCAAAGCAAAATGCTTTGTTTATATAAGAGCAGGGAAGTCATACGTTGATTTTCCTGCTCTTATTATTAACGCATAGTTTATGGCACATATATTAAGTATAGATACAAGCACATCCATTTGTTCTGTTGCTTTACATACAGACGGCAAATTGATTGCACACACCGAAACATTTTTAGACCGCTCTCACTCCAGAAATATTTCACATATGATAGACCATATATTGGCGATATGTGAAATAAGTATGAATGACTTAAGCGCATATGCTGTTTCAGCCGGGCCGGGCTCTTATACAGGAATGCGTATTGGCACATCAACGGCAAAAGGTTTTTGTTTCGCCCTGGACAAACCGCTTATTTCAGTTTCCTCTTTATATAGCCTTGCAGCCAAATTAGAACACAAACAACCTGGTATATATTATGTACCTATGATTGATGCCAGGCGTATGGAAGTATATACAACAATATATGATTCCGGATTGAATGAAATTGCGGAGGAACAAGCATTAATTCTTACCGAAGAATCTTTTCAGGAACAATTAATAGATAAAAAAGTGTTGTTTGGTGGTGATGGAAGCCGCAAGTTTCAGGAAATTTGCAGTCATTCGAATGCATTCTTTGCAAACGATGCATATCCATCAGCAGAATTTATGGGTAAAAAGGCTTTTGAAAAGTTTCAAAATCAAACATTCGAAGATATTGCCTACTTTGAACCCAATTATATCAAAGAATTTCACACAAACAGCAATGTGAAGTCATAAAAAGTATTACTAAAATGAGTACAGATACAATAATAAATAAGGTTCAACAAAGCGGATTGATCACAATTGATCTGGAAGATTATTTTGATTCCGGCGAAAAAGTGCTTTTTGATATAAAAAATTACTTGCATGAGGGTATTATTTTAAAAGAAAAGGACTTTAGGGCCTTCTTAAAAGAACATAATTGGGAGCAATATGCAGGGAAAAATGTAGCAATTACATGTTCCGTTGATGCAATTATCCCAACCTGGGCATATATGTTGGTTACAACAAAACTGCAACCCTATGCAAATTTGATCGTATTCGGGACATTAAAAGACCTCCATGCAAAAATATTTTCACAGGCAATTACTAAAATAAATGCAGCCGATTATACCCAGGCTAAGGTCGTAATTAAGGGTTGTGGTAAGCTGGAAGTGCCTGTTTCTGCGTATGTTGAACTGACGAATAAATTGCTTCCGGTAGTTTCAAGCATTATGTATGGAGAACCCTGCAGCACGGTTCCCGTATACAAGCAATTAAAATAATTCAAATTCTCATTTGGATGCTGAGATTAAAAAACCTATCTTTGCACTCCCAAATCGATAACAAGGCACTTTTTGGGAACGTTCATTAAAAGATTCGATTTAACTCTTCTAAATTTAGTACAAGAAAAGAATAAAAACTTTCTAAACTGATTTGGAGATTAAATTTAAAATGTTCACCTTTGCAACCCGATAAAGCAGCAGGCTTTAAAGGGGAAGGAGTTGAAGTATTGAAAAGGGATTCGAAATAAAAACTTTAAAATAATTTGTTAAAGGATTTGTTTTAAAAGAAAAAGGAATTACCTTTGCAACCCGTTAGAAAATGAACGGGGCTGATAAAAAGAGTGAGACGGAAGGTTTCGCTTGATAATGAAAAAAAAGAGGAGTTGAGCAGAGATGCAAAACGGACCTACAATCTGGAAGCGAGAGCGGAAAGGAAAGTTCTTTGAGGTATTGGATAAATAGAATAGTGGACTTTAAATTAAATAATTGGAGCCTAGGACAGACATCGTTGGAATGCATTCGTGCATGAAGACAAAACTATAAGTTG
>NC_008255.1:122500-182500 GCF_000014145.1 Cytophaga hutchinsonii ATCC 33406
GCAATGGAGGTCCGAACTGGTAAACGTTGAAAAGTTTTCGGATGAGCTGTGGGTAGGGGTGAAAGGCTAATCAAACTGGGAAATAGCTCGTACTCCCCGAAATGTATTTTGGTACAGCGTCGGGGTAAAGTTTAGCGGAGGTAGAGCTACCAATAGGACTAGGGGGAGTCAAATCCTACCAAATCCTGATGAACTCCGAATGCCGCTAAATATACCCGGCAGTGAGGGCTTGGGTGCTAAGGTCCAAGTCCGAGAGGGAAAGAACCCAGACTAACAGCTAAGGTCCCAAAATCTATCCTAAGTTGAACAAAGGAGGTCCAGTTGCAGAGACAGCCAGGATGTTTGCTCGGAAGCAGCAATTCATTTAAAGAGTGCGTAACAGCTCACTGGTCGAGCGACAGGGCATCGATAATAAACGGGCATCAAGGGTAGTACCGAAGCTTTAGATTTATACTTTAGGAGTATAAGTGGTAGGGGAGCATTCCAAGGCCGGTGAAGGCGAAACGCGAGTTTTGCTGGAGGGCTTGGAAAAGCAAATGTAGGAATAAGTAACGATAATAAGGGTGAGAATCCCTTACACCGATAGACTAAGGTTTCCTGATCAACGTTCGTCGGATCAGGGTTAGTCGGGACCTAAGGCAAATCCGTTGTAGTGGCGGAGTAGTCGATGGACAACTGGTTAATATTCCAGTACTTGTGTATACTGCTATGGAGAGACGGAGTAGTGAAAAGTTCGCCTGGTGACGGAATACCAGGTTAAAACCCGTAGATATATTTTGAGTAGGCAAATCCGCTCGAGATGTCGAAGGTGATAGTACAACAAAGCTTCGGCAGCGTTGATAGTGACTGTAAACAGACTTCCAAGAAAATCTTCTATGCTTCAGGTATATACGACCCGTACCGCAAACCGACACAGGTAGTCAAGGAGAGAATCCTGAGGTGCGCGAGTGATTCACGGCTAAGGAACTCGGCAAATTAACCCTGTAACTTCGGGAGAAGGGGTGCTTCCTCTAGCGATAGAGAAGCCGCAGTGAAAAGTCTCAGGCGACTGTTTAACAAAAACACATGGCTCTGCGAAATCGAAAGATAAAGTATAGGGCCTGACACCTGCCCGGTGCCGGAAGGTTAAGAGGGGGGCTTAGCGTAAGCGACGGTCTGAATCGAAGCCCCGGTAAACGGCGGCCGTAACTATAACGGTCCTAAGGTAGCGAAATTCCTTGTCGGGTAAGTTCCGACCTGCACGAATGGTGTAACGATCTGAGAACTGTCTCAGCCGTGAGCTCGGTGAAATTGTAGTAGCGGTGAAGATGCCGCTTACCCGTCACGGGACGGAAAGACCCCGTGCACCTTTACTATAGCTTTGCATTGATTTTGGGTAAATGATGTGTAGGATAGGTGGGAGGCTTTGAAGCGGGTACGCTAGTATTCGTGGAGCCAACGTTGAAATACCACCCTTTATTTACTTGGAGTCTAACCCCTGAATAGGGAAACAGTGCATGGTGGGTAGTTTGACTGGGGTGGTCGCCTCCAAAAAAGTATCGGAGGCTTCTAAAGGTTCCCTCAGTACGCTTGGTAACCGTACGTAGAGTGCAATGGCATAAGGGAGCTTGACTGTGAGACAAACAAGTCGATCAGGTACGAAAGTAGAGCATAGTGATCCGGTGGTTCCGCATGGAAGGGCCATCGCTCAAAGGATAAAAGGTACGCCGGGGATAACAGGCTGATCTCCCCCAAGAGCTCACATCGACGGGGAGGTTTGGCACCTCGATGTCGGCTCGTCACATCCTGGGGCTGGAGAAGGTCCCAAGGGTTCGGCTGTTCGCCGATTAAAGTGGCACGCGAGCTGGGTTCAGAACGTCGTGAGACAGTTCGGTCCCTATCTGTGATGGGCGTAGGAAGTTTGAGTGGACCTGACCTTAGTACGAGAGGACCGGGTTGGACTAACCTCTGGTGTATCTGTTGTGCCGCCAGGTGCAGTGCAGAGTAGCCACGTTGGGACGAGATAAGCGCTGAAAGCATCTAAGCGCGAAACTCACCACAAGATGAGACTTCCATACAGGGACGTCAGAGACTATGACGTTGATAGGCTGCAAGTGTAAAGTCAGAAATGGCATAGCTGAGCAGTACTAATTACCCGATAATTTTCTTTGGAAAAGTACTTTGATATACCCTATAATCATTAGGTCAAACCTATTAGTTTGCTAAACAGCCAGGTTCTCCAGCGGAGACAGAAAAGCAAAGCAGACACACACCTTAATGGTGGCTATAGCGTTGGTGTTCACCTCTTCCCATTTCGAACAGAGAAGTTAAGCCCAACTGCGCCAATGGTACTGCAGTCAAATGTGGGAGAGTAGGTCGCTGCCAACTTATTATCAAAACCCTTATCCTAACCGATAAGGGTTTTTTGTGTTTAGACCTGTACCCTTACCAAACAGTGTATCAGAGTTATAACTAATGGTGATGTGACATAATCATACCGAAGACAAAACGGAATATAGAATATTGATGTGTATTTATAAAGGCAATAAACCTTTATAAAAAAAACGTTGCTAAAACACTTCGTTAGAGCAACGTTAAACACAGTTAAAAATTAACGGTTAATTAAACTGGTTTTTATAATTTCGTTTTGTTTTTTTACCCTGTACATTAGTTTCAGGAGTGCGATCACTTGGTAAAACAATATAAGGACGTGATGTTTTTTTATGGGTGCGTTGATTATTTAACGTTACGTTCTGTTCAACAAGATCGGAATTATTCACTGCAGCCTGTTCGTGCTTACTACTATTGTGCAAATGCTTGTAATTCAAATCTTCTGTATTATCAGTTTGAGCAGTAGCAATTGCATTTATATTTAAATGTAGCATTACTATAAATACAAATCTCATCAGGCATTATAATCTTGATTTGTTGCAAGTATATAAGTATTTTAATCAAAACGTAATACAGGAAAATACGTATATTTATTTGTTTCAATAAACACAGGAGGACAAAGTAATTAAATAACGGTTTTTTTTAGACATAGTATCAGAAGGAAGGTGCTAGCAAAAAAACAAAACCCCGGAATTAGGCGTATATTTACTGTCAAAGTTTGCAATAAATTATCGGATCGGATAACAAACTTCATTTTTAGTAATTCAACATTGGCTAGCAAAATATTCTATGGAAGAAATATTAGATTTTTTCTCAAAACTATTATTAACCGAGTCCTGGCCTGCAAGATGGTTTTGCGGGAAATGGAGTGATTTTCACGGGTGGTTATACATATGTTCCAGTTTAGCTATTTGGGCTGCTTATTTTGCCATACCCTTCAGCTTATTTTATTTATTAAGGAAAAAAAACAATGAAATTCCATTCGTAAAAGTATTATGGCTGTTCATATTATTCATATTATTATGCGGGCTTACGCATTTAGTTGATGTGGTGATTTTTTGGGCGCCGGTATATCGTCTCAGCGCATTAATATTATTCATTACAGCTATTATATCCTGGGTAACAGTCTTTGGTCTTTATAAAGTAATTCCGGTTGCATTAACGTTAAAATCACCGGAACAACTTGAGAAAATTGTAGTAGAACGTACAAGACAATTAGAAGATTCAAACAAAAATCTTGTGCGTTTAAATAAAGACATGGATAATTTTATCTATTCAGCTTCCCACGATTTAAAATCGCCGGTCAATAATATTGAAGGATTAGTTCAGTTACTAAAAAGCGAGTTGAAAACAACAGACCTAAAAGAAAACACCAGCATTGAATTATTACTTTCAAAAATCGAAACATCTGCAACGAAAGTAAAAAATACAGTAATCAATTTAACGGACATTGTGAAAATACAATCCAATCCATATGAAGACATTCAAAATATTGATATCAGAGAGGTATTAAAAGAAATACTGCTTGAAAATGAAATAACAGTCAATACAAGCAATGCAAATATTACACTGGGTTTAAATGTCGAAACAATAACATATAGCCGGCAGGCATTTAAGAGTATTCTCTATAATTTAATTATAAATAGCATTAAGTATAAATCTCCTGATAGAAAACTAAACATTGAAATCACTTCATCGTTTAATAGAAAGACGAATAAGATTGAAGTCAGTGTAAAAGACAATGGCTTAGGAATAGACCTTGAATTGCATAAGGAGAAACTATTCAAGCTATTCGTACGTTTTCATGACCACATAGACGGATCAGGCGTTGGTTTATATATTATCAATAAGATCGTTGAAGATAAAGGCGGCAAAATCGAAGTTGAAAGCACGGTTAATGTAGGATCAATTTTTAAAATAATATTTTAAGGCTATGAGAAAATTCAAGTCCATATTACTAATTGATGATGACGAAACAAGTAATTTCATCAGTGAAGTTATTATTAAAAAATTAGGCATTACGGAAACAATAAGTACCGTAAAAAATGGTGTAGAAGCGTTGAACTTTGTCTCAAATAACTGTACAATCAATTGTGCGCCAACCTGTCCGCAAATAATATTTTTAGATTTACATATGCCCGTAATGGACGGCTTTGATTTTCTAAAAGAATTAAAAAAGCAAATGCCGTTATATACTCAGAAGTTTAAAATATTTGTCCTGTCATCTTCCAACAATCCAGCAGACATAACTAAGACAAAGGATTTTGATGTAGAAGGCTACATTGTAAAACCACTAAGTCAGGAAAAAATAAGCATGCTTTTAGAAGATGTAGCTTAATACACACTTGAGCATTTAAATAATATTCAAATCCATTGCTTTTTTTATTAATTCTGCAGAATTATGAACATCTAATTTTTTCATAAGATTGATGCGATGGGTTTCAACAGTACGAACACTTATAAATAGTTTATCAGCAATCAATTTTGTACTTAAGCCCATAGAAACCTCTTTCAAAACTTCGAGCTCACGTTTTGTCAATGTTTCTGCAATTTGGCTCGCCTTTACCAACTCAGGGTTTGCAAGCCCGTTCAAAATAATAGAGTAGATATCGGGAGAAAAATATTTCTGACCAGCACTTACAGCTTTAACAGCTTTAATAATTTCTTCATGATCTGTATTTTTTAATAAATAAGATAGCGCTCCCGATTGAACACTTTTTAAAACGTATTCAGGATTGTCATGCATGGAGAGCACAATAAATTTCACACGATTATTATATTTTTTTACTTCAGTAATTACTTCTATACCTGACTTTTTGGGCATCGTAATATCAAGAACCACGATTTCTGGATCCAGTGTGTCAATGAATTGAATCAACTCATCTCCATCGGTCGCTTCGCCAACTACTTCAAATTCATCAACAGATTGCAACAGCGATTTAATACCATCTCTGATCAGGGTATGATCATCAGCAATAATAATAGAGATCTTTTTCATCATCGTAAATTAAAAGTTTAAAGGTACCGTAATTAATATTGTTGTACCTGTTTTATTTGATTGAATAGAGAAGTTTCCATCAATGAGTTTCGCACGTTCATTCATGTTGCCGATGCCCTTTCCATCAACTTTATTTTTCAGATCAAATCCAATGCCATTGTCAGAAATTTCCATCTGTATGCTGTCAATTTTTTCCACTAATGAAATGCGTATTTCAGATGTGTTAGAATATTTGATGGAATTATTGATAGCTTCCTGTGCAATGCGATAAAGACTTACATTTATATCAAAATCATTCTTTGGTTTTGTTTCAAATCCAAATGAATCGTATGACAACACAATGGGTATATGATACAATTTCATAGAATACTCAACCAATGATTTAATACCTGCAGCAAGCCCAAAATCAATAAGTACAGCCGGCACTACATTGTTTGAAATGCGTCGTAATTCTTTTATCGTATCGTCAATAATCTGTTGAATTTCCTTCTTGCTTTTATGCTCGTCCTGTAGCATGCCAATGCGTAATCGTATAGCTGTAAGCATTTGTCCAAGACCATCATGAAGTTCTCTGGCTAACCGTTCCCGTTCTTTTTCCTGGCCTTCAATAAGAGCGCTTGTTTTTTGTTTGGTTAAAAGTTTTTCATTGGCTTTGCTTTCAATTAAGTCAACACGCATTTTCAATAATGCGTTACCCAGCGTGTCTTCATCACTCATGGTTTCATATTCAGCAGAAAGATTGCCTTTACCTATTTCATCTGCAAACGAAGCTGTTTCTGCTATACGATGCTGAAGATTTAATATCGCATCTTCAAACTTCCCTATTTCATCTTCAGAAAAATTCTGCTTTTGAAAAGACTGATTAAATTTTCCTAACGAAATTGTATCAATTAAGCGCGTTAGATTAGCAATAGGATCCACAATCTGCCGGACTAAAAGCAATGTAACGACCATTAAAACCAGCGAGATCAAAACGGCAACACCAATCATGTAATTCTTTATGGTATCTACTGTTGACATAGCTTCATCTACATCTATTTCAGAGATCAACACCCAATCAATACCAGGTATGTCAATTTTACTTTGTACACTTATGACAGGAATGTTTCTGTAATCATGTATAATAGCACCTTCCTGAAGTGTTTTACCAGAGAAGAAGTGTTGTGTAGCACTGGTATTTACCTGAATTTTATTTGGAATAGTATCTTCAAAAAAACGCGATTTACTGCGCATATAAAGATCCTTGCCTACCAGATACGATTCTCCGGTACTACCCATTCCCGAACGTATTTCTATAATATCATTTATATAAGAATGGTTAATGATATATATACCCCAGATAGATGCATGTTTCAATTTAAACACACACAACAATTGCGGGTGATCTACACCATATTGATTTGTAATGTCATAAAAAAATATTTCATTGCCAGTTGACGCATGATTTAATCTGAATTTATGATGCAGATCTTTTAATGCCGAATCAGAAAAGGTGATCAATGGAGTAGCATGCTTGATAACCGTACCTGCAGCGTCCATGAATACAATATCTTCATACACAGAAAGCATAGAACTATCATATATAGAATCATTGCTGTTCATTGAAAAATTTTTATCCAATATGTGCAGGCTACCTAAACTGTTTAATGGATATGCATTCAGCTGAAACTCATCATCACGTATATCCCGGATCGTACCTAAGAGAAAATCCTCGATGGATTTTTTCTTGATCACATTCACAGCAATTAATTGATTAGTGGTTTTATCAATAATTGTTTTCTTGAAAATATAATAGAGGATAGAAGATACGGTAAGCAGCGTTACGATACCGATCAACAGATACGAAATGGCCAATTTCGTAGAAATAGTAAGTTTTTGAATAAAACCGATTTTAAACCCTTGAGCCAATGTGGTATGATTAAGTACGACGGAATTTAAAATGCGTTTACAATTCTGTCGTTATGATTGAGACTCTAATTATTAGGTAAAATTACTGATTTTTCAATACAGGATTACCGTAATAAAGATAAAAAAACTAAATCAAAAGGAAGCGTATTTAAGTAATTCAATGCGAGATTATGGGAAATTATAACGCCAGAGTGGATTTTATAGGCGCAATATTAGGCTTGGAACATTATTTTTGTAGATTTATATAAACCAGCCCGTGTAAAGCAGGTATAAACAATATAAAACAGGTACTATGGCCACTGATTTTTCAAAGCTTTCAAAATATGTTGAAACGCTTAGAGTAAAACCGAAACAATCCATTGATCTTAAAAAAGATTTTGATACAGATTATGATCACAAAATGCTTACTAAAGAGGAAGGGGAAGAATTATTAAACCTGGGCATTAGCAAATTATCTGAGATACAGGAAAAGCTATATGCAAGCGGAACTAAAAGTGTATTGATTGTTTTTCAGGCAATGGATGCTGCAGGGAAAGACGGCACGGTTAAACATATTATGACAGGCTTGAACCCACAAGGAGTGAAAGTAACCAGCTTTAAAGTACCAAGCAAAATAGAATTGTCACATGATTATTTATGGAGACATTATGTTGCGTTGCCTGCAACAGGAGAAATCGGGATTTTTAACAGGTCTCATTACGAGAATGTGTTAGTGACGCGCGTGCATCCGGAATATTTACTGTCGGAGCAAACGTCAGGGGTTACTGCTATTGAACAGGTAAATCAGAAATTTTGGGACAAACGATTTCAACAGATCAATAACTTTGAACAGCATATATCTGAAAATGGAACAATAGTGTTAAAGTTCTTTTTACATGTTTCAAAAAAAGAACAGAAAAAGAGATTTATTGAACGCATTGAATTGGACACCAAAAACTGGAAATTTTCAACCGGAGATTTAAAAGAACGGGCACACTGGAAAGATTATCGAAACGCATATGAAGATATGCTGGCTAATACATCAACGAAACAGGCGCCATGGTTTGTTATTCCTGCAGATGATAAATGGTTTACACGTTTATTGATTGCTGAAATTATTTGCACCGAACTGGAAAAATTAAACCTGACATTCCCAACTGTTTCGCTTGAACAAAAAGCTGAACTGGAAAAAGCAAAGGCAGAATTAGTCGCAGAAAAAAGTTCAGATTAATTATGCATTTCAAATAGATAGAGAGGTATTATGCATGCCTCTCTATCATTTGAAGCTGACTGAAAAATCTAATAAAAAATGACACATTAAATGTTTAATGACTTATTCTAAAAATGCCCCATTGAATAAGTAATACAAGGTTACGTGATAAAAATATCATTCTCAAATTTTTTGAGCTGAATTATTGATTACTAGTTAATTAGTTAACAAAGGATAATGCCTTTCTGCAAAATTTAGTATTTTTATATAATATTAAGCAGGATTCAGGCAATACATAAAAATAAAAAAGTCCCGTTTCTGGCGGGACTTTTTTATTGATTAGAAACGTTCAGATTATTTTTTTCTGCACTGTAAAGCGCAGAAACTTTTGACCAGTTTACAACATTCCAGAATGCTGCAATATAATCAGGTCTTCTGTTTTGATATTTTAAATAATACGCATGTTCCCAAACATCAAGGCCAAGAATTGGTGTGCCTTTTACTTCAGCAATATCCATTAACGGATTATCCTGATTTGGAGTTGATGTGATTTTTAATTCACCATTAGCAACAACCAACCAAGCCCATCCTGATCCGAAACGTGTTGCACCAGCAGCAGCAAACTGTTCTTTAAATGCATCAAAAGAACCAAATGCTTTATCAATTGCAGTTGCTAACTCACCTGTTGGTGTTCCGCCTGCGTTAGGCCCGATTACAGTCCAGAATAAAGAGTGATTGAAATGTCCGCCGCCGTTGTTACGGATAGCCGGAGTATATTTGCTGATATTTTTGCAGATCTCCTCAATAGATAAAGACTCAGCATCTGTACCTTTAATAGCGTTGTTTAAGTTTGTTACATAAGCATTGTGGTGCTTGCCATGGTGAATTTCCATAGTAGC
Source organism: Cytophaga hutchinsonii ATCC 33406 (assembly GCF_000014145.1). Taxonomy (NCBI): domain Bacteria; kingdom Pseudomonadati; phylum Bacteroidota; class Cytophagia; order Cytophagales; family Cytophagaceae; genus Cytophaga; species Cytophaga hutchinsonii. The sequence goes on from NC_008255.1 coordinate 131,865, forward strand.
CTGATCAATGTTTGGTTCTAAAGCGTTAGTAGCATACGGTAATGCAGGTAATTCAAAAGCCATAATTGTATATGTTTAAAATTGAGTAATTAATTTTAGAATAATAGATAAGTTAGAATTAATTTCTGAGTTTACGAAAAAAATCAAGCAATAGCTTTTCACTTTCTTCTGAAAAAGGTCCCTGGCAGACACGTGTTTTCGGATGCATTTTTAAACCGGAAATAGTACTGTAACCTCTTCTGATATCTTTAGCTGCATATACTACATTTCCAATCTGCGACCAGGTAAGTGCTCCCGCACACATAACACACGGCTCAAGTGTTACAAACAAGGTGCAATCACTAAGGTATTTCCCTCCCAAGTGATTGGCAGCAGCTGTTATGGCCAGCATTTCTGCATGAGCTGTTACATCTGACAATAATTCTGTTTGATTATACGCACGTGAAATAATTTGATTGTTGCTCACTACAACTGCGCCAACGGGTATCTCGCCTTTTTCAAACGCCTTCTGCGCTTCCTTTAATGCCTCCCGCATAAAATGCTCATCGCTGTGAATTGAAAGCATATTATTTATTTTTTGTGCCGCGTTTTTTCTGATCCTGTAGAATTTGTTCCGGTGTTACCAAGCCTTTAGCTGCGGGCTTTTCAGCAGAAGGAATAGCCTTACACGCCTGGTTTGTATTAACATGAATGCTTTGCATCATTACACCGGCAATCGGTTGATATTTTGTTTGATATGTTTTTGCACAATAAAAATTGAAAATCAATAAATGATTTGCGTTATCAGGCGCTAATTTCTCCTTGTCAACATCTGCTTCACCGACTGTTTTAGCAAGAATCGAAATCAGTAAATAATGATATCCTTCTGTTTTATCAAAACGCGAATTGTATTCATAACGTACATAAGGCCTGCCATTGATTGAAATAATATCTTCCTGAAGAAATATAACGGTATCATATGAATCAACAATGGTAGCATGAAAAATATCCTTTAGAATATTCAGATCCAATCCGCCCCATCTGGACTTGCTTATGTTCAAACCAAAATCAACGGTACGGTCTAAATTGGTATACATCGAAACAGGTTTTTTTGTTGATGGATATTTGTTTGCAATATCATCGTCAGACATCTGTGTAAAGTCTTTAGGCATGCCTACTGTAATACCTTCAACCATTTTCTGATTTACAAGCTTAGGTTGACCGGCAGACAATAAAAGAAGCGCAAAACAAACAAAGAGAATATTTTTCATAACTGTGGAATTAGTGTAGCAAGGTACAAAAAACAGCACGTTGAGCGTAATCAAACGGATATTTAATCGAGCTTTTTGTACAAAAAACAGCTATTGTTAAAACTATGACTATAAAGAGTTGATTGACAGTATGTTTTTTTATAACCGAAATTCTGATTGAAACAGGCCGACAAACAGGTTTTCCGTAAATAATCAGGGAAATTTTATAAAAAACGCCTAAATTGTAAACCTGTTTAAAATATTAAATTTAGAGAAGCTATGTTACGTTCTCAAACGTGTGGTGAATTAAGAATATCGGATGTAAATAAAGAAGTAACTCTTTGCGGATGGGTTGCACGTGTACGGGATAAAGGCGGCATGATATGGGTTGATTTACGTGACCGTTATGGCATGACGCAATTAATTTTAGAAGAAGGGAAATCATCTGCTGAACTATTGGAAACATCACGCAAACTTGGGCGTGAGTTTGTTATCAGGGCAACAGGAAATGTTATTGAACGTGTTGCGAAAAACCCTAAAATGCCAACGGGGGATATCGAAGTTAAAATTACTGCATTAACAATATTAAACGAATCTAAAACACCACCATTTTTGATCGAAGATGAAACAGACGGTGGAGATGAAACGCGTATGAAGTATCGCTATCTGGATTTAAGAAGAGATGCTGTACGGAAAAATTTGGAACTGCGCCATAAAGTTTCAAGAGAAACAAGAACATATTTAGATGCAAATAATTTTCTTGAAGTTGAAACGCCTGTATTGATCAAGTCTACACCGGAAGGTGCCAGAGATTTTGTTGTTCCTTCAAGAATGAATCCGGGGCAATTCTATGCATTGCCGCAATCACCGCAAACATTCAAACAATTGTTAATGGTAGCTGGCTTTGACAGATACTTTCAAATTGTAAAATGTTTCCGTGATGAAGATCTGCGTGCAGACCGCCAGCCGGAGTTTACACAAATAGATTGTGAAATGTCTTTTGTTGAACAGGAAGATATTTTAAATATGTTTGAAGGCCTGGTGCGTCACTTGTTTAAAACAGTAAAAGAATTTGATCTGCCTGAAGTTCCGCGTATGTTATTTGCAGATGCAATGAAATACTACGGAAGTGACAAACCGGATATCCGTTTCGGAATGAAGTTTGTTGAGCTTACAGATATAGTTCAATCACAAGGCTTCCAGGTTTTTGATGAAGCAAATCTTGTCGTTGGTATCAATGCAGAAGGTTGTGCTGAATATACACGTAAAGAAATCGATGCCTTAACAGAATTCGTGAAGCGCCCGCAAGTCGGCGCTAAAGGAATGGTGTGGGTACGTTACGCAGCTGATGGCACATTGAAATCTTCTGTAGATAAATTTTATTCTGCAGATGATCTGAAAAAAATCGCAGAACGTTTCAATGCGAAACCGGGGGATTTAATGTTGATCCTTTCCGGTAACGGAAATAAAGTGCGCGGACAATTAAATGATTTACGTCTGGAGATAGGAAGCCGTTTAGGTTTACGTCCGAAAGACAAATTTGCTGCGTTATGGGTGATTGACTTTCCATTGTTAGAGTTTGGTGAAGAAGAGCAACGCTGGTTTGCAATGCACCATCCATTCACATCACCGAAAGACATTGATGCCTTTATGAAGCTTCCGTTTGATCAGCTAGGAAGCGTGAATGCAAACGCATATGATTTAGTTATCAATGGTGTTGAAGTTGGTGGTGGTTCTATCCGTATCTACGACAGGACGGTTCAGAATAAAATGTTTGAAGTATTGGGCTTTACAGAAGAAGAAGCGAAAGCACAATTCGGCTTCCTGCTTGAAGCATTTGAATATGGCGCGCCACCACACGCTGGTTTAGCATTCGGTTTCGATCGTCTGTGTTCAATCTTTGGTGGTGTAGATTCTATCCGTGATTTCATTGCTTTTCCTAAAAACAATTCAGGACGAGATGTGATGATCGATTCTCCATCTGTGATTGACGATAAACAATTAAAAGAATTAAGCATTGATGTTAAAGTTGCTGATAAAGGAAGAATTGGTATACCAAATATTATTGAAGAAACATTTAATGTTAAACGTGATACTTCAAAAGACGATCATAATATAACTGCTAATTAGGCTTAATGTTGTGACATGCTCCAATAGATTGTCATTTAGAAAATAATTACAATATAAATACATTTTCTATTAGACTTATTTTCGGTCTTATAACAGAAATATTAGATAATATTTCTGTTATAAGACCTTTCTTTTAAGTTTTTAGACATATAGTATACAATTATTAGCTTAACTATTTGAAGATATCCTTATTCATACCGCCCTTAACGCAGATAAATACGCCATATCCTGCAACAGCCTACCTGAAAGGGTTTCTGAATGAGACAGTATATACGGATTGTACACAATCAGATCTGGGTCTGGAGCTGATCCTTGGCATCTTTAATAAAAAAACACTTGTTCAATTGTTTGACGAAGCATCTTTGAAAAAAGATCTGTCGCCCAATGTGCAGCACATTTTAAGTCAGCGCGATCGTTATGCGTTTTGTGTAGATGCCGTCATTCGTTTTCTGCAAAATAAAAATATAACACTTGCGCATAAGATCTGTGCAGGTGATTATCTTCCGCAGGCTTCACGTTTCGAAGCACTGAATGAAGAAGTTGAATGGCTGTTTGGAAGCATGGGTATACACGACAAAGCTAAAATGCTTTGCACGCTGTTCATTGAAGATATCGGAGACTTGATCATCGAATGCATTTCACCCTATTTTGGATTCAGTAGGTATGCAGAAGACATTGCACGCTCAGCAACATCGTTTGACCCATTGCTTAAATTACTGGAAGAAAAAAATAATAGTATTGACTCAATATTGGTTTCCATCGTTGATAAACATATTGAACTTGAACGGCCTGATATTGTAATTTTTACAATTCCTTTTCCGGGAAATGTTTATGGCGCATTCAAAGCGGGGCAACACATAAAGAAAATATATCCGCATATAAAAATTGCGATGGGAGGCGGTTTTCCTAACACAGAACTGCGTAGCCTGACAGATGCACGAGTATTTGACTTTACAGATTTTATCTCACTGGATGATGGCGAAAGACCAATACTTAATATACTGGAATATTTAGAAGGCAAAAGAGAAAAAGCCTTATTGAAGCGCACATTCATTCGTGAAGCAGGGCAAGTCATGTACATCAATGGCTGTAAGATGCCGGATATAGCCCATAGCAAAACGGGAACACCGGATTACACGGGCTTGTTGTTGGATGGATACATTTCGATGCTTGAAATGGCAAACCCTATGCACCGATTATGGAGTGACGGACGGTGGAACAAAATAACCGTGGCTCATGGCTGTTACTGGAAGAAATGTTCTTTCTGTGATATTTCATTGGATTACATCGGCCGGTATGAACCTGCAGCAGCGAGTGTGCTGGCCGACAAGATCGAAACCATTATTGCACAAACAGGTACTACAGGCTTTCACTTTGTAGATGAAGCCGCACCGCCTTTAGTAATGCGTGATTTAGCGCTGGAAATTTTAGATCGCAAACTGGATATTTCCTGGTGGGCAAACATTCGTTTTGAAAAAACATTTTCAGACGACTTATGTAAACTGCTTGCAGCTTCTGGTTGCATTGCGGTTACTGGAGGGTTGGAAGTAGCGTCGGATCGGCTATTACAGATGATGGAGAAAGGTGTGAGTGTGGCGCAGGTCTCTCAGGTTGCATCAAACTTTACACAGGCAGGCATCATGGTACATGCCTATCTGATGTTTGGATTTCCAACACAAACGGCACAGGAAACAATTGACTCACTTGAAGTGGTTCGTCAGTTGTTTGAAGCACGTGTACTGCAGTCGGGCTTCTGGCATCGTTTCTCTATGACTGCACACAGTCCTGTTGGATTAAATCCGGAAAAATACCAGGTAATAAAGATCGGGCCGGAACAGGGTAGCTTTGCAAATAATGATCTGATACATGAAGACCCGAAAGGCTGCGATCATGACCTGTTTGCAGAAGGTTTGCGCAAATCCTTATATAATTTCATGATGGAAAATTGTCTGGATTGGCCTGTGCAGGATTGGTTTGAGTTTAAAACTCCCAAAACCACTTTGCAGCCAACGCTCATACAAAGCCATATTAATGAAGGTTCAGGCGAAGATGAAACGAAGCTTGCGTATAAAATTTGTTGGGTTGGCAATATGCCAACCTTTACAACCCAAGGGAAAAATGTTAAGATTGTCATTGAAACGCCCCATGGAATGCTTATTACTAAGCTTGATGTAAAATCCGCAAATTACCTGGAGTATACATTACAGACAATATTAAAATCACATAAATCGCTGCTTGTGCTCTCCGATTTTTTAAAAGAATACAGTGTACAAACAAACTTACCGGAGGAACAATTGTTGCATTCAGAAACGTGGAGTGCGATAAGGAGCGCTGGATTGCTGCTGATACGGTTTTAACAACACATAAACTACATATCTTAAAAACAAAAGCCTCTCCATTTTTCAATAGAGAGGCTTTTGTGGTAAAACAGGGACCAATAATTATTTACCTGCTAAAATTTTATCATCAGCTTCTTTTTCAGCTTTAGATCTAAGATCTAATAACATCGGAACGGCAATAAAGATTGTGGAGTAAGAACCAAACACTACACCTATTAATAAGGCGAAAGAGAAACCTCTTAATGTTTCACCACCAAAGATAAACAAGATCAACACCGATACCAATACAATAACCGTTGTCATAATGGTACGGCTAAGTGTACTGTTGATAGATGCATTCAGCATGCTTGCCATATCTAATTTTGAAGATTCCTTGTCGAATTCACGAACACGGTCAAAGATTACAACGGTATCATTGATAGAGAAACCAATAATTGTCAGTAAGGCTGCAACAATTACCTGATCAATTTCAAAGTCGATATTGAATACACGTAAGATTGCGAAAATAGCAAGAACAACTAGTGTATCGTGGAACAATGCAACAACACCACCTAAAGACAACTGCCATTTTTTGAATCGCAGGAAGATGTATAAGAAAATTCCGATAAGAGAAGCTAACATAGCTTTCCACGAAGCATTTTTAATATCATCGGCAACAGTAGCACCAACTTTAGAAGAGCTTAATATTTTAAATTCACTGTTTTTAGCATAGTTCTCAGCACCTTTTACTAAAGCAGCTTCTACTTTTTTATCAGCGTCTGCAGATTCATCTTCTACTAAATAACTGGTTGTTATTTTAACTTTTGAATCTGAACCATACGTTTTAACTTCTGTACCATTACCTTCAAAATAATCATTCAAACCATCTCTTAAATCAGAAGCAACAACCGGGTTTTTGAATTCAACAATATATGAACGACCACCTTTGAAGTCTACGCCTAAGTTAAGGCCGCCCTGTATAATTGTTAGTACTAAACCTATAATCAAGATAGCAGAAGAGAATACATATGCTATTTTACGTTTAGAAATGAAGTCAAAATTCAAATTCTTAAATGCATTTTTTGAAATGAATGTATCGAAAGAAATAGCATTGTCTGATTTGTTTTTTGCCATCCATAAAAGGATCAGCTTAGTAATATATACTGCAGTAAAGAATGAACAAAGTACACCAAGTACAAGTGTTGTTGCGAAACCTTTAACCGGGCCTTCACCTAAAAAGAATAAAATAACACCTGTTAAAATTGTTGTTAAGTTAGAGTCAAAGATAGAACTGAATGCTTTGTCATAACCAAGTTCAATAGCGGTAAGCAGTGACTTGCCATTTGCAAGTTCTTCTTTGATACGTTCCATGATCAAGACGTTCGCATCTACCGACATACCAATGGTTAATACGATACCTGCAATACCAGGAAGTGTAAGTACGGAGTTAAGAGAAGCTAAGAAACCTAATGTAAAGATGATGTTAAACACCAATGCAATGTTAGCAACCATACCACCTTTGCTGTAGTACATAATTAACAATAAGATAACGATTGCAATACCCGCGAACATAGATACTAAACCATCCATAATAGCCTCTTGACCAAGCGTTGGACCTACGATAACTTCTTCAACGATACGTACCGGAGCTGGAAGTTTACCGGCTTTTAAGATATTTGCTAAATCTTTAGATTCATCCAGTGTAAAGTTTCCGGAAATTGACGAGCTGCCATTTGGAATTTCAACTTGCACGGTTGGTGCAGAGTATACAGAGTTATCAAGTACAATAGCTATACGTCTTTTGTTTTGTTCCTGAGAAGCAGCTTTTGTAATTTTTCTCCATGACTTAGCTCCTGCAGGGCTCATTTGCATAGATACTTCGTATCCTTTACCATCAGAAGATAAACCATAACCCACGTTTGTAATAACATCGCCTGCTAATGCAGCTTTGCCGTCACGGCCAACCTTTACAGGTACTAATTCAATATATCCAACATCTCCGTCAACAACGTTTGCTTTTCTGTCCCAGACAAAACGTAAGTCATTTCCGATAATGCTTTTTACTCTGTCAAGCGCTAAAATTTTATTGATGATCGAAGTATCTGTTGTTTTATAGATAAGACCACCTTGAGCCTGAATTAAACGGTAGAAGTCAGAAACTTTGCTTGTGTCTTTTGCCGCAGCAGATGTATCGGCTTTAACAGTTGCTGCATCTTTGTCAGCAGAGTTTGTTACCAATAAAGAAGAATTATCTGTAGTTGTTACAGCAACGGAAGTATCAGATGCAGAAGATGTTTTTTTCTCTTCAGCAAGATTTATTAAATAGTCGTTGATACGGTTTGTTTTCTCTGCAATTTCATAGATCTGATATACTTCCATGAATTCTAATTTTGCAGTTCCTTGCAACAGGTTACGAACACGCTGAGGGTTTTCAACGCCTGGCAATTCAACAAGGATACGGCCTGTACCGCGGATACGCTGTATGTTTGGCTGAATGGCGCCAAACTTATCAATACGATTACGTAAAATGTTAAACGAACGCTCAACAGACAAATCAATTTCTTCATTGATCACTTTCTCTACATCCTTATCAGTAGAGCGAATATCAATTTTCCCTTTATTTGTAGCATTTGCAAAAATTTTGCTCAGATTATTTGCACCGGCAATGCTGCGGTATGAGTCAAAAAATGCTTGTTGAAATGTGCCCTGGCTGTTACGTTGCTTTTCTTTCGCTAATTCAATAGCCTTTTTGAAATCAGCGCTTTCAGCATTTGATCCAGCCATAGCTTGTAAAATTTCTACAGGAGAAACTTCAAGCACAACGTGCATCCCGCCTTGTAAATCAAGACCTAATGCCAGCTCAAGAGATTTCACTTCTTTGTACGTATATTTTGCACCTAAGAAGTTATATACAGGCTCATTATATATAGAGTCCATATAGGCCTGTTTTTTCTGGATGTCTACTTTTCCATCCGCTGTTGTTGCTGCATCTACAGCATCTTTCTCAACACCTCTTGCTACAAAGGTGAATGAGATGTAAAAGAAACACAGTGCGGTTACTATCACTGTGAGTGCGATAATTAAATTCTTATTTCTCATTGTTAGGTATAAATATAAATTTGGGTAAACATGATTGGACAGCTTTTATCTTTAAAAGCCGGATTGTAAAATAGTCTGTTCAAATAGGATTAGACTGAAGCCCTGAATTAAGGGGCCTGTGCTGAGATGGCAAAAGGAAAAATATTATTCAGGTATGAATTCTGAAAACTTGCAGAAACGATTTGATGTACAACTTCAAACGGCAAACAAAAATGGAAGATATCAATATCCGGTGAAATGTAATCAGTATTGCTTTCAAATGAAAAAGATAACGAGCTTAACACATGCTGACCAATAGTAAGAATGTGCTCCGTTTGCTGATTCGCCTTTTCTTTTTCATCGGCACTTTTAGCAACAGTTTTTGTATTCGCTTTAAGAACGGGCGAATAAGAAACTGCTCCAAGCATTGTTAAGATCAATGCAAAAAGAAGTGTGAAACGATATGTAGAATACGTGCTTTTCATTGTTATAGCCTGCAAAGCTAACTAAATCAGTATAGAACACAAATTTATTTAATAATCCTTAATCTGCTTCAATAAAGCAGGAATAGCGGAATCAAGCATTTGCTGGTTTTCAATAACATAATCAACCTCCTGCACATAGGGTAAAACATAGGTGTTATAAGATTCTTGTGCGTGATTATCAAAGCGATAGTGAATTTCGGGTACTTCGTAGCCACGTTCTCTGACATCCCGTTCAATTCTGCGCTGACGTTTTACTTCAAAAGGAGCGTCAATAAAGATCTTTTTATCAATACGTTCACGCATTTCTTTGTAATAAAAAAGAAAAATACCTTCGGCAATGATTACCGGAGCAGGCTCTACAATTTTGAAATCAATAGAAAGGGGGACGTTTTTATACTTATATATAGGTTGTTCTATGGAAAAACCAGAGGACAAGTCCATAAAATCATAAATCATTTTTTGCGTATTAAAAGCTTCCGGCAGGTCGAAGTTAAGATATCCGTTAGCATCTGCTTTTTGCCATTCACGGGGAAGATAGTAACTATCCAGTGTAAATTCCTGAACTTTTCCAGCCGGGCTATTTTCAATCAGAACATCCTTCAGGTATGTTTTTCCTGAAGCACTTCCTCCGCAGATACCAATAACCAGCGGCGGTTTCATTTGCCTGCGGATTTTAAATAGTCAAACAATTTGGCAACCGCCAATGCTCTGTGACTCATTGTATTTTTTTCTTCCATAGACATTTCTGCGAAAGAGGTTGTATAACCATTGGGCTGAAAAATCGGATCGTAGCCGAATCCTTTTTCACCATGACGTTCCGTTAAGATAGTGCCATTGACAGCACCGCTGAATTGAAACTGTTGATTGTTTAATACAAGCGTTACGCATGTTTTAAAGTACGCTTCACGGTTTTTTATACCTTCTAATGCAGCAAGCAGTTTATTCATATTGTCTTCCGGTGAACATTCCGGACCGGCATAACGGGCAGAATAGACACCTGGGGCGCCATTTAGCGCATCAACCAATAAACCCGTATCGTCGGCAAAACAATTCACCTTATACTTTTGAGCAACATATTGTGCTTTTTGTTCGGAATTTCCTTCAATGGTAGGCTGCGTCTCGGGAAGCTCTTCCATACAGCCGATATCTTCTAAGGACAGAATTGTAAACTGATCTCCGATCTTGGAACGTACCTCAGCCAATTTGTTCTTGTTATTTGTAGCAAAGCAAATAGAAACCATAGTACTGATAATTTTATACAAAATTCAGCATTCAACTACCAATTCCCAAAAAAAGACCCATTAATCGTCTAAAAACCTATTTCCTTACAGCGGGTTTTAATATATAGTTTTATAAGCCATTGGAATTGTGGATTAAATGAGTACCTTTGTGGTTCGTTAAAAAAGATGGACGGGATCCATCGACATGTTTCACAACAAAACATAATTGTTCTATGGCAGTTAGAATTCGTTTAAGCAAAAGAGGTAGAAGAAAATTAGCTCTTTATGACATCGTGGTTTCAGATTCAAGATCTCCACGTGATGGTAAATTCATCCAGAAATTGGGTACTTACAACCCTAATACCAACCCTGCCACTGTGGTATTAAATGATGAATTAACATTTGATTGGGTAATGAAAGGCGCTTTACCAACAGATACAGCCCGTACTATTTTATCAGAACGTGGTGTTATGTTGAAAAAACACTTACAGGTAGGTGTTGACAAAGGTGCTATCACTCAGGAAGTGGCAGATCAAAAATTCAGTGCTTGGGTTAGCAACAAAGAAGCATCTAAAACTTCAAACGCAAATGCGTTGGTTAGCAAAAAAGAAGCAGACAGAAAAGCACGTTTAGCAGCTGAAGTTAAAATTAAAGAAGCAAAAGCTGAACAAGTTCGCGCTAAGAAAATTGTAGCTGAAAACCCTGTAGCAGCAGCAGATTTAGCAGAAGCTACTGATGCCCCTGCAGAAGCAGCCGAGTAATTTTAAATAATTCAAACTATGAATCCGGCAGATAACATCCTTTGGGGAAATATTATCAAGGTTCATGGTGTAAAAGGAGAGGTATTAGTTCAGGTATTTTCTGATGACCTTACTGATTACGAAACATTGGAATCTGTTTTTGTTGAAATAAAACAAAAACAGATTCCTTTTTTTTTAAGCACATTTAATTTTGCTACTCAAAAACGGTGTATACTTTCTTTTGAAGACGTTACTACTGTTGAGCAGGCAAAACCACTTGTTGGAGCAGACATTTACATACCAGTATCCAAAATGGCAGAAGCCGACGAAAGTCGACTGTCATATCAGGCAATCATTGGCTTTGAAGTAATGGATACCATTCAGGGGAAATTGGGTGTCATTTCTAATTTCTTTCAGAAAACCGGCCAGGACTTATTAATGATGGATTACCAGGATGCCGAAATTTTAATACCGGTAACAGAAGAAATTGTACATTCCGTAGATGTTAAAACAAAGCAGGTAATTACAACCTTACCTGAAGGATTGATTGAAATTTATCTGAACGAAGACGCCTCAGAACCCGATGCGGATTGATATTATTACATGCTTACCTAAATTACTGGACAGTTTCTTTGGGCACTCAATCTTAAAGCGCGCTCAGGAAAAAGGAATTGCGGAAGTTGTTGTTCATGACCTGAGAACATACACCTTGTTTAAACACAAACAAGTAGATGATTACTCGTATGGAGGAAGCGCCGGAATGGTATTGATGGTTGAACCCATTGATCGTTGCATTACAGCCTTAAAAGCAGAACGGGAATACGATGCAGTCATTTACATGACTCCCGATGGAAAAACGTTTGACCAGCAAACGGCAAACCGCTTCTCTTTGTATAAAAACATTATTATTCTTTGCGGGCATTACAAAGGCGTTGATGAGCGCGCGCGCCAGGCATTTATCACACATGAAATAAGTATAGGTGATTATGTACTTTCTGGAGGTGAACTTGCCGCCGCAGTTGTTTCAGACGCGCTGATCCGGTTAATTCCAGGTGTTTTGTCTGATGAAACCTCCGCCTTAACCGATTCTTTTCAGGATAGCCTGCTGGCACCGGCAGTATATACCCGCCCAGCTGATTATAAAGGCATGATCGTTCCGGAAATTTTACTTTCAGGCAATGAAAAGGAAATAGAAAAATGGCGTTTTGAGAATGCTTTGGAGCGGACAAAGGAAAGAAGACCAGATCTTTACCAAAAATTCACTAAAGCGTACGACGCAGACGGCAAATAAAATTATTGATCAGTTGTGCTGATAATTTAATTTTATTCCCTATCTTTGCAGTCCTTTATTGGAAAAGATAACAGATATTAACTACTTACATATATGAGTAATTTACTTAAAATCGTTGAACAGGATTACCTAGCTGTACAAAAAGCACTTCCTGAATTCAAAGCAGGTGATACAATCAATGTTCACGTGAAAATCAAAGAAGGTGCTAAAGAGCGTATTCAGCAATATCAGGGTCTTGTAATTCAAAAAAGAAATTCTGGCAACGGAGCTTCTTTCACAGTACGTAAAATCTCTGCAGGTATCGCAGTTGAGCGTATCTTCCCTACAATGTCTCCATTCATTGATAAAATCGAAGTATTGCGTGCAGGTGCTGTTCGTAGAGCTCGTTTGTTTTACTTACGTGACAAAACGGGTAAAAACGCTCGTATTAAAGAAAAAAAGAAGCCGGTTGTTGAAGCTGCAAAATAATATAAGCCTGACGGCTGTAAATAAAAAAGTCCTGATTTTGTCAGGACTTTTTTATTTACAGCGGGTTTGATATTCAGGATTATATTCAATAAAAAATCCCCGCCAATTATGCCGGGGATTTTTTATTGAATATAATTATCGGATATTATTTTTTTATGCCTTCAAAGATTTCGAATTTCGCAATCCCCCAGCGTTGTAATCTGTATGATAACGAAACCCTTAATACCCCTAAACCATACTGAACGCTGCGCTTAAAGTTAATGCTGCTTGCATCGTCAAAGTATTTTGTCGGGCAAGTTACTTCACCCATTTCATATCCGGCATAAGCAATCTGACCTAACATCTCATTGTCGAACACAAAATCATCCGAATTTTTATGTAAAGGTAGGCGCTCTAAAATTTCTTTACTGAAAGCCCGGTATCCTGTATGATATTCAGCAAGTTTTTGCCCCATCATTACATTCTGGAAAAAAGTCAGGAAACGGTTTGAAATGTATTTGTACATAGGCATACCACCACGAAGCGCACCTTTACCTAAAATTCTTGAGCCAAGCATTACAGGAAATAAACCACGGGCTATCGGATAGATCATTGCTTCCAATAATAAAGGTGTATATTGATAGTCGGGGTGAAGCATCACTACGATATCTGCACCGTTTTTCAAGGCAGCATCGTAGCATGTTTTTTGGTTTCCGCCATAACCTTTATTATTATCATGACGAATTACAGTGTGAATGCCTAACTTTTTTGCAACTTCAAACGTTTCATCTTTTGAGTGGTCATCAACAAGGATAACTTCATCAACAATGTTAAACGGGATCTCTTTAAATGTTTGTTCAACAGTTTTGGCTGCATTGTATGCAGGCATTACGACTACAATCTTTTTATTGTCGATCATGGTACACGTTCAATTAGTTCAAATAAAAAAGCCTTCGGTTGTGACCGAAGGCTTTAACTCGAGTGGTGATGAGTGGGATCGAACCACCGACACAAGGATTTTCAGTCCTTTGCTCTACCGACTGAGCTACATCACCTTCGATTATTAGGAGTGCAAATGTAGCTAAAAATTTTGTTTATTTGCAAATAAGATCAAATATTAATTCAATATAAATTATGCACGTAGCCGCACAAATAATTTTCATACTCTTGCTTTCTGCCGCCGGCGCTGGAATATATTTGAGTATCAGAAGAATCCGGAAAAATATTTTATTGGGCCGCGATGAAGACCGAAGTGATAATAAAGTAGCACGTATAAAAAATATGTTGTTGATGGCACTTGGGCAGAAAAAAATGTTCAAAAAACCGTTGCCTGCCATACTGCATTTTTTTGTTTACGCAGGTTTTTTGATTGTAAATATTGAAATGCTTGAAATTGCCATTGATGGAATCTTTGGCACACACAGAATATTCGCGCCGTATTTAGGCAGTTTTTACCCAATTATTATAAATGTATTTGAATTTTTAGCACTAACCGTAATTATTGCATGCGCCGTTTTTTTAGTAAGACGGAATATTTTACATGTAAGACGGTTGTCCGGCACTGAAATGACCAAATGGCCATTACTGGATGCCAATCTTATTTTAGGCATGGAGATTTTATTAATGATAGCCTTCTTAAAAATGAACGCCATGGATCAGGTGCTGCAGGATATGGGAAATCAACACTATACTGCTACCGGATCATTCTTTCTAAGTTCATTGTTAAAAGGATTTTATACGTCCTATTCAGAAGGCTTTTTGCTTGTAGCAGAACGTGCTTGTTGGTGGTTCCATATTATCGGGGTTATGTTTTTTGCGAATTATGTATTCTATAATTCAAAACACCTGCACATTTTCATGGCATTTATAAATACGTATTATGCAAAACTTACACCGGCAGGGAAATTGACAAATATGCCCGAAGTTACAAAGGAGGTGAAATTAATGTTAAACCTTCCTGTAGAAGAAACAGCAGCCGACGCAGCTCCGGGAAGATTTGGAGCAAAAGATGTGAAAGACCTCACCTGGAAAAACCTGCTTGATGCATACAGCTGTACAGAATGCGGACGATGTACGCAGCAATGTCCGGCAAATATCACCGGTAAAAAATTAAGTCCGCGTAAAATTATGATGGATACCAGAGACCGGTTAGAAGAAGTGGGCAAAAACATTAAACAGCACGGCGCTGATTATGACGATGGGAAAGCGTTGCTGGGGGATTATATTTCTCAGGAAGAATTACTTGCCTGCACAACCTGTAATGCCTGCGTAGAGGCTTGTCCGGTAACCATTGATCCGGTGAGTATTATTATGCAATTGAGACGGTTTAAATTGATGGAAGAATCTCAGGCGCCCGCATCCTGGAACTCCATGTTATCAAATATTGAAAATAACATGGCTCCATGGAAATTCTCGCCAGCTGATCGTTTCAACTGGGCAGACAAATTAAAGAGCTAAGCATTTATTTTCGAAATATATAGCATACAAATAGAATATTAGTAAGAAACGATAAGCATTAAGCCTTTGGCATTAAGCATTAAGCTCAAAGAACATGGAATATAACGTACCAACCGTTGCTGAATTGAAAGCACAAGGCAAGAATCCTGAAATCATTTTCTGGGTAGGGTGTGCAGGCTCCTTTGATGATCGCGTTAAAGCTGTAACCGTAGCCTTTGTAAAAATATTAAATCACCTTCAGGTAAACTTCGCTGTTTTAGGTACGGAAGAAGCCTGTACAGGAGATCCTGCAAAGCGCGCCGGGAATGAATTCCTGTTTCAGATGCAGGCAATGGCAAATATTGAAGTATTAAACGGCTATGGTATAACAAAGATCGTTACTGCCTGTCCGCACTGTTTCAATACCCTTAAAAATGAATATCCTGAATTAGGTGGCAATTACGAAGTGATCCACCATTCACAATTGCTTCAGCAATTTATTGACGAAGGAAAAATCAAAATGACTGAAGGCGGTGTGTTTAAAGGAAAAAAAATCACCTACCACGATTCCTGTTATTTAGGAAGAGCCAATAATATTTATGAAGCGCCGCGTAAAGTACTTGAAGTGCTGGATGCAGATCTGGTAGAAATGAAGCGCTGTAAAACTACCGGACTATGTTGTGGTGCAGGTGGCGCGCAAATGTTTAAAGAGCCTGAAAAAGGAACAAAAGATATCAATATTGAACGTACCGAAGAAGCCCTTAATACAGGCGCTAAGGTAATTGCAGCAGCCTGTCCGTTTTGCATGACCATGTTATCTGATGGTGTAAAAAACAAAGAACAGGAACATGCCGTAAAAGTATATGATTTAGCAGAACTAATCGCACAATCTCAAGGTTTGTAAACTATGCTTGTACCCTTCGAACAACTCTCCGATCAATCAAAAGTGTGGATATATGCTACCCAGGCGCCATTCACACGTGATCAAATAGATTGTATAACACATGAACTGAAAGCGTTTACTGCAAACTGGCAAGCACATGGTGCTGATCTAAAGGCTTCATTTGAAATAAAATACAATCATTTTATTGTCATAGGTGTAGACGAAGAGCATCATGCACCTTCCGGTTGCTCAATTGACAAATCTGTCCAGGTAATTAAAAATATTGAATCAAAATTAAACATTGATTTAATGAACCGGATGGTTGTATATGTCTTGGAAGGTGATAGCGTTCAGATCATCAAATCGAAAGACATTCCTGCAGCTATTGAAAGAGGATCTTTACATACAGACAGTCAGGTGTTTGACAATACAATTACAGGCATGGTAAAATACAGAACCCACTGGATTTCGTCTGCACAATCTACCTGGCTAAATAGATATTTCACGTTAGTGTAAAGGTCTTATTAAGATCAAATACAACTGTTTAATTTGGCGGATTTATCTTTTTCTAGTAGAAAATTGTATTTTAATATAAAAAAAACATTAAATTGCTTTAATTAAAATCATTTTGCAATCATACTATCTTATCATAATAAACGTACATGACTAGGTTAATTCAGGCAATTTTTATCTTGGGGTTCGCAGCTTTTGTTGCTTGTACTCCTAAAAGTGCAAAGTCTTTTGCTAAAGCTGAAGTTCAATATAAGCAGGCTGAATATCAGCACGCAATTGAAAACTATCAGCAGTCTTTAAGTGAAGGTGGTGATGTGGCACAGTGTAACTATTATATCGCTGAAAGTTACAGACGCTCAAACCGTATACAGGAAGCGGAACCATTTTATAAGAAAGCAATTGAAGCAGGTATAAAAGATGAAGAAGCCCACTTTTTTTATGCGAATGCATTAAAATCAGTAGGCAATTACGAAGGCGCTGCAACACAATACAAACAATACATTAAGACAGGTTCTAATTTCGATTACATTAACAGAGCAAAAAAAGAACTAGAGAATCTTAAAGCGTTGCAGGAAGTAGTAGAAAAAGAAACGTATTACAAGGTTGAAAATATTGGACAGATTAACTCACCGGAAGCAGAATATGCCCCATACATCTATAAGAATCAACTTTACTTTACAAGTTCAAGAGATGCTGAAAAAATGCACGCTGCTACAGGAACTGGTTTTACAAACATTCACGAATATGTATTTGACGGTGTAGAAAAGTTTTCGGGACAGTCTGTACCATTGTCTAATGCTATTAATACAGACGGTGCACACGAAGCTTCCTGTATCCTAACAAAAGATGGCAAAACAATGATTTTTGCAAGAGGTAACAGCGGCGCCAAAAAAGGTCCTCAGGACGTTGATTTATTTAAAACAACGTTACAGTCAGATGGCAAATGGAGTGAGCCGGTTATGCTTGCAATAAATGATCCGGCTGCATGGGATGCTTGTCCTGCATTATCTTTAGATGAAAAAACGCTTTACTTTGCTTCAAACAGAGAAGCAGAAGGCGCATTGGGGAACGTTGATATTTACAAAGCTACATTAGATGAAAAAGGAGAATGGTCTAACCCGGTAAACATTGGTGCGCCAATCAATACACGTGGCAATGATATGTATCCGTCATTCAATAAAGATGGTAAGTTTTATTTCGCATCAGACGGCCACCCATCTTTAGGTTCTTTGGATATTTTCTACGTAGATCCTAAAGAAAGTAAAATTGTAAATATGGGCAAGCCAATTAATACAAGTTATGATGACTTTGGATTAGTTTGGAAAGATAGCTTAGAAGGCTACTTCGCATCAAATAGAATTGATAATGGTGCAAAAGGTGATGATGATATTTATTTTGTAAGAAATACATTCTGGGATAGAAGAGCAAAGTACTATGTTGACGGTACATCATTCGCAAAATCTAAAAAGAACCCGAAAGCAATCCTTCCGAATTCAATTATCTATTTGTTAAGCTGCAAAGGAGATACATTGAAATCAATCGTGTCTGACACAGAAGGAAAATTTGAATTCGAATTAAAACCGGATACATGTTATTATTTAGCAGCTCATTCAGACAAATACTTTGCAATGCCTAAATCTGAATGGACTCCAGTTAAAATAGCAACGGTGCCTATTAAAGATCTTGACATCGGAGATAATTCAATTAAGAAAAAAGCCGAAGTTATGTTAGTGAAAAAGGAGCGTATCGTTATTGTTCGTAATATCTTATACGATTATGACAAATGGGATATTCGTCCGGATGCTGCAGTTGAACTTGACACAATGGTTATGCTGATGAATGCGAACCCGGAAATTCAGATTGAATTAGGTTCTCACACCGATGAGCGTGGTTCTGCTGAATACAACAGAGTATTGGCACAGAAACGTGCACAGGCAGCGGTTGATTACATTATTGCACACGGCATTTCTAAAGACAGAATTATTGCAAAAGGATATGGCGAAGATGAACCTGCAATCAGAAATGCAAAAACAGAGGCTGATCACCAAACAAACCGTCGTACAACATTTAAAGTGTTAAACCATTTTAGCGACGAATTAGAAATAAAATCAGGAGAATAAGTATATTATTTTCAAACATTGTTTAAAAGTCTCCCGATTAATCGGGAGACTTTTTTATTTTTACATAATTAAAGATAAAGTAAACATGAGCAGCAGCGATAGATACATGCAACGTGGGGTATCTTCCCAGAAAGAAGACGTACATAAAGCCATAAAGTCCATAGATAAAGGTATTTACCCTAGAGCATTTTGCAAAATCATACCGGACATCCTTGGTGGCGACCCGGAATATTGTAATATCATGCATGCAGACGGTGCGGGAACAAAATCCTCACTGGCATATGTTTACTGGAAAGAAACGGGTGATATATCCGTTTGGAAAGGAATTGCGCAGGATGCTGTGATCATGAATATTGACGATCTGATCTGTGTAGGCGCAGTAGATAATATCCTGTTATCTTCTACGATTGGAAGAAATAAAAACTTAATACCGGGAGAAGTACTGGCTGCTATTATAAACGGTACAGAAGAGGTGCTACAAATGCTGCGTGATAACGGCATAGGAATTTACAGTACAGGTGGCGAAACGGCAGATGTTGGCGATTTAGTGCGCACAATTATCGTAGATAGCACCGTAACATGCCGAATGAAGCGACAAGATGTCATTTCTAACGAAAATATTAAGGCTGGCAATGTAATTGTAGGTTTTGCTTCATACGGACAAACTTCGTATGAAACCGAATATAACGGAGGCATGGGTAGCAACGGACTTACATCAGCAAGACACGATGTATTTAACAATGTACTGGCTTCAAAATACCCGGAAAGTTTTGATCCGAAGGTGCCTGAAAATCTGGTATATTCCGGAGAAATGAATCTTACGGATCCGTATTTGAATGTACCACTTGATGCAGGAAAGCTGGTACTTTCACCCACAAGAACATACGCTCCGTTGATGAAAGAAATCATCCATCAATACAAAGGCAAGCTTGATGGTGTAGTACATTGCAGTGGAGGCGGACAAACGAAAGTTCTGCACTTTACAGATGCCACAACGCACATCATCAAAGATAATTTATTTGATGTACCACCGCTTTTCCAGTTAATTCAAGGGCAAAGTAATACACCATGGGAAGAAATGTATAAGGTATTTAACATGGGGCACCGCCTGGAAATATATACCGATGCTGCGCATGCAGAAGGTATGATTGCTATAGCGAAGAAATTTAACATTGAAGCAAAAATAATAGGAAGAGTGGAAGCTCCTGTTGCCGGCAAAAGGCTTACTATTACTGGTCCGCAGGGGACTGAATATACATACGCATAAAGCTGGAAGAAATATCCGGCTGATTAATATAAAAAAAATGAAAATACCATTTTACAAATATCAGGGAACTGGAAATGATTTCATTATCATAGATAACCGCAGCAATATCTTTGATAGAGAACGCCGTGATATTGTGGCGCAACTGTGCGACAGAAGATTTGGAATCGGTGCAGACGGCTTTATTCTATTGCAAAATAAAGAAGGGTATGATTTTGAAATGGTTTATTACAATGCAGATGGAAACGAAAGTACCATGTGCGGAAATGGTGGCAGATGCATTGTTCAGTTTGCTCAGGACATCGGAGTAATGAATCTTACAACACATTTTTTAGCAGTAGATGGAGTGCATTATGCATTTATAAAAGAAAAGCTTGTAAACCTGCAGATGATGAATGTTGCCGGAATTGATACATTGGCAGACGATACATTCTTTTTAAATACAGGCTCTCCGCATTACGTTAAAAAAGTAGAAAAAATAGAACAGTTTCCTGTTTTTGAAACAGGAAAATCAATACGTTACAGCGATACATTTGCACCCGGCGGGACAAATGTAAACTTCATGGAAATGCAGGATAACTGGCTTTTTGTACGTACATACGAGCGTGGTGTTGAAAACGAAACATATTCCTGCGGAACCGGTGTAACAGCCGCTGCAATTGCTGCAGAGAAGCTTGGCATAGCACCTCAGTATGTTTTAATTAAAACACTGGGGGGTGAATTAGAGGTAACTTTTATTAAAAAAAGCGACGGGAGCTATAAAGATGTATTCTTGATCGGGCCTGCTAAAAGAGTATTTACAGGGGAAATAGAGGTTGATTTTTAAGGCTCAAATCAGTATAAATTCGTAAATTTAAAAACGCTGCTTATTTCTTTTAACCGCATAAATAAACAGCTCAAAGTAAGATTTCAATATTAAGTATTTATAAATAACATGTTAGGCATTTTAGCAAAATTATTCGGTACAAAATCTGGTCGTGATATTAAAAAATTACAGCCTTTAGTTGAACGCATCAATGAAGAGTTTCAAAAACTTCATGCATTAGATGACAACCAGTTGCGCGCGCAAACAGATAAGATTAAAGGAATTATTGACGCTGATTTGAGCGGGATAGATAAACAGATAAAAGAGCATCACGATAAAATTGCTGCTAATCCGGATTTATCTATTGATGAAAAGGAAGTTGTATTTCAGGCAATTGATAAGCTTGAATTAGAAAGAAACAAAGAACTTGAGAAAGTTTTAGAAAAAGTATTGCCTCAGGCATTTGCAGTAGTTAAAGATACAGCACGCAGATGGAAAGAAAACGGTAAGCTTACTGTAACAGCAACGCCGATGGACATTGAACTTGCTTCTAGAAAGAAGAACGTTCAGATTATTGGCAGCACGGCTGAGTGGAGCAGCAAATGGCTTGCTGCCGGTACAGAAGTTACCTGGGAAATGCAGCACTTTGATGTGCAGCTTATTGGTGGTATGGTTTTGCATCACGGAAAAATTTCTGAGATGGGAACAGGGGAAGGTAAAACACTTGTAGCAACCTTACCTGCTTACCTGAATGCATTGGCGCGCAGAGGCGTACACGTGGTTACTGTCAACGACTATCTTGCAAAACGTGATAGTGAGTGGATGGCTCCGTTGTTCGAATTCCACGGCATCTCTGTAGATTGTATTGATAAATATCAGCCAAACTCAGAAGAGAGAAGAAAAGCTTATCGTGCTGACATTACATACGGAACAAACAATGAATTCGGCTTCGATTACCTGCGCGACAATATGGCGACAGATAAAGATGATCTTGTTCAGCGTGGGCACCATTATGCAATGGTCGATGAGGTCGATTCAGTATTGATTGATGATGCACGTACGCCTTTGATCATTTCAGGACCGGTACCAAAAGGCGACCAGCACGAGTTTGCAGAATTAAAACCACGTATTCAGCGTGTACTGGAAGAGCAAAAGAAATTAATCAATACGTATTTAGTTGAAGCGAAAAGATACATTGCAGCAGGTAAAGAAAAAGAAGCCGGACTGGAATTGTTGCGCGCGCACAGAGGATATCCCGGTTACAAGCCGTTGATCAAACAATTAAGTGAAACAGGTATCAAATCCATTTTGCAGAAAACGGAAAATGAATACATGGCAGAAAACAACAAACGTATGCCAGAGGTTGATCTTCCATTGTATTTTGTAATTGATGAAAAACACAATCAGGTTGACTTTACTGAAAAGGGTGTTGACTTTATCACAGGTGAACAGGAGGATCCAACCTTATTCGTACTTCCGGATATCGGTTCTGAATTAGCGAAGATTGAAAAAGATAAATCTATCTCTGATCAGGAACGTATGGAGCAAACAGAAAAGTTGTTGAGTGATTATTCAATCAAGCAGGAACGTATTCATACACTTCAGCAGTTATTAAAAGCATATACCTTATTCGAAAAAGATACCGATTACGTAATCATGGACGGAAAGGTTAAAATCGTTGATGAGCAGACTGGCCGTATCATGGATGGTCGCCGTTATTCAGACGGTTTACACCAGGCACTTGAAGCAAAAGAAAATGTGCGTGTAGAAGAAGCAACACAAACCTACGCAACCATCACACTGCAAAATTATTTCCGTATGTACCACAAGTTGTCTGGTATGACAGGTACAGCCGAAACAGAAGAAGCAGAATTTCAACAGATCTACAATCTGGATGTTGTTGTTGTTCCTACAAACAGATCTATTGCACGTTTAGATGAGCAGGATAAAGTTTATAAAACAACTAGAGAAAAATATAATGCCGTTGCAGACGAGATTGTAGAATTAACAGAAAAGGGCAGACCTGTCCTGGTTGGTACTACGTCTGTAGATATTTCTGAATTATTGAGCAGAATGCTTAAGATGCGTAATATTAAGCATCAGGTATTGAATGCAAAACTACACGCGAAAGAAGCCGACGTTGTTGCAGAAGCAGGGAAGCCGGGCACGGTAACAATTGCTACCAACATGGCTGGTAGAGGTACAGATATTAAATTAACTGCAGAAGCAAAAGCTTCAGGCGGTTTAGCAATCATAGGTACAGAACGTCATGAATCAAGACGTGTAGACAGGCAGCTTCGTGGTCGTGCCGGTCGTCAGGGTGACCCGGGCTCATCTCAGTTCTTTGTCAGTTTGGAAGACAACCTGATGCGGTTATTCGGTTCTGACCGTATTGCTAAGTTCATGGATCGTATGGGGTATAAAGAAGGTGAAGTAATTCAGCATTCTATGATTTCAAATTCGATTGAACGTGCACAGAAAAAAGTTGAAGAAAATAACTTTGGACAACGTAAGCGTTTGCTTGAATACGATAACGTAATGAATTCTCAGCGTGTTGTAATTTACAAAAGACGCAAGAACGCATTGTATGGTGAGCGTTTGAAACTTGATATCCTGAACATGATCTTTGACTTATGCGAAGACATGGTTTTCGGCGCATATACTACTAAAAATTACGACAACTTTAAATTACGCTCAATAAGTGTATTCGGAGTAATTCCTGATATTACCGAAGAAGTATTTAACAAAGCTACAGCAGAAACATTAGTTAAGTCGTTTTATGAAGAAGTGCTGGCACACTACGAACAGAAAATAAAGTTTGTAAAAGAAAAAACGCAGCCAACATTTAATGAATTGCAATTGACACGTGGCGAAACAATTGAAAATATTGTAATTCCATTTACAGATGGTAAACGTAACATCAATATTATTGCACCGCTTAAAGAATTGGCACAAAGCGATTCCCGTGCACTGGAACAAGCGATTGAGCGTTACATTACACTTGCTGTAATTGATATGCACTGGAAAGATCACTTGCGTGAAATGGACGAATTGAAACAGTCTGTACAAAATGCAGCTTATGAACAAAAGGATCCATTATTGGTATACAAATTTGAAGGGTTTGAGTTGTTCAAGAAATTCGTTTATACAGTAAATGCAGATATCGTTTCATTCTTATTCAAGGCAGATATTCCTAAGCAGGATACGGTTCCGGTTAGAGAGCTGAAACAGCAGCCTGTACAGCAGCCGAAATACAGAGAGACTAAAGATGAAGCTGGATCAGCTTTCGGAGGCGGAAACGCAAATCAGCAAGTTGAAGAAGCTGTTGCACCGCCCAAAGCAGAGCCGCTTCGTTCGCAGAAAATCGCAAACAGAAACGATAAAGTATCTGTACAGTACATGGATGGCAGTGTAAAGCGTGACATAAAATACAAAGCAGTTGAAGACGATTTATTAAGCAATAAGTGTGTGTTAATTGAAGAATAAGTTGTTGCCTGATGCCGATCGTATTAAAATGAATGTGTCTATGAAAAATGTTCTTGAGCTGATATCCGTCTTTACAATTATTTTAATGAGCTCGTGCGCGGCTATGTCGCAAAAGCACAAAGACAATTCTGTTACCTATTACGAAGATCTGAGTACAGCCCGTCCGGCATACATAAATCCGGATACACTGACTAACAGTAATCAAGCACCGAAAAAAACAGCAGTTACTACATTTAGTTACGATGACAATAAAAGAGTAGCTGCGCGCATTGATTCGTTAACAGAAATGAACAGACGCATTGCAACGGTACAAGGCTTTAGAATATTAGTATATACAGGTTCCAGCAGCGATGAGTCTCAACGCATCAAACAGCAGGTATATACATTCGATTCACAATTAAATGTATATACGCAATATAAACAGCCCAGCTTTCGAGTTAAGGTAGGTGATTTTCCTGACCGCGTTGCGGCGAGTTATATTTTAAATGATTTAAAAAGAAGTTTCCCAAATGCAATGATCGTTCCGGATCAGATAAATTTGGTCCGCTAATATGGAATTAAAACAGCGCATCCACCAGCTTGCAGCAGCTATCTCAACCGAAGTTATAGGATATAGAAGACACATTCACGCCAATCCTGAATTGTCTTTTGAAGAGTATAATACATGCAGATATGTTTCCGGCTTACTCACATCCTTTGGCGTAAAGCATGAGACAGGTATAGCGGGCACGGGCGTTGTAGCGTTGATTGAAGGAAAAAATCCAACATCAAAAGTAATTGCGTTGCGTGCAGATATGGATGCACTTCCGATCGAAGAAAAAAATGATGTGCCATATAAGTCTACAAACATAGGTGTGATGCATGCTTGTGGCCATGATGTACATACATCTTCTTTATTAGGCACAGCTAAAATATTAAGTCAGGTTACAGATCAGTTTGAAGGAACAATAAAATTAATTTTTCAACCCGGGGAAGAAAAGTTTCCGGGCGGCGCTTCATTAATGATCAATGAAGGAGTACTGGAAAACCCGGCACCGGCAAACATCATCGGACAACATGTAATGGCTTTGATTCCTGCAGGCAAAGTAGGTTTCAGAGAAGGTATGTATATGGCAAGCGCCGATGAAATATACATTACAGTTAAAGGTAAGGGCGGCCATGCTGCCATGCCGGATAAAAATGTAGATCCTATTTTAATTGCATCACATATTATTGTAGCACTTCAGCAAGTGATCAGCAGAAATTGCGACCCGCGTATTCCCGCTGTTTTATCATTTGGTAAAATTACAGGTATGGGTGCAACCAATGTAATTCCGGACGAAGTAAAGATTGAAGGCACATTCCGGACACTGAATGAAGAGTGGAGAGCAGAGGCAAAGCAGCGCATTAAAAAAATGGCTGAAGGTATTGCAGAATCCATGGGTGCAACGTGCGAGATAGATATAAAAGATGGATATCCATTTTTAAAGAATGCTCCTGCACTGGCTAAAAGGATGCGCGAAGCAGCGATAGATTTTTTAGGCAGCGAAAATGTATTGGATTTAGATTTGTGGATGGCTGCAGAAGATTTTGCCTACTATTCGCAAAAAATTGACGCGTGTTTTTATCGATTAGGAATCCGTAACGACGAGCGCGGTATTACTTCAGGCGTCCATACCCCAACGTTCGATATTGACGAAACGGCATTGCAGACAGGAACAGGTTTAATGGCATGGTTGGCGTTGGAAGAACTGAAGGTAAATAATGCCAATTTATAAACGGTTATTATATAATACATGAATATTTTTTTATTGTCAGATATAAGAGATTTTTTTAGTGTGCTATTTTTTATATTTATTCTTATTACAGGCCTTGGATGCGGCATGTACTACAGTACTACTGTTGATAAATCATGGAAACCGAAATTTCATAAGTTATGGTTTATTGCAGTTCCAGCATTTATTTTAATAATAAGCCTATTGATTAGTGTTATAATCGATGATTTAAAAGAATTTTTAATCAGGAAAGAAATAAGTAACAAGATTATGATGCTTGATAAGGATCCCAAAGCCAGTTTGTATATCAACGATACAATTACATCATCATTAAAAAATAAATTGAATTCAGCGTTGAATTATAGAGAAAAATTTCATAATCATAATGGAGCAGCAAGAATAGGGCAAATAAAAATAAATTATAAATCAGAAAAAGATTCGTTGCTTTTATACATATATCAGGATTCAATGTATGAAAATTTTTATTGGCTATTTTACCCTAAATACAATAACAATACTGGTTCAATACAAACTAGTTTATTTGAACCCTTTAATTATTTAAAAAAGAAAAGATAGACTGTAATCTTTCAACTTGTCACGTCCGGAGATACAAATCCTCCACTTTTTTTCTTGCCCACGGAGTCTTGCGCAAAAAAGCCAGGCTCGACTTTATACTCGGATTAATATTGAAGCAATTGATTGTGATTCTTTTTCCCAATTCTTCCCATCCATATTCAGCAACCAACTCATTCAAAATCATTTCGAGCGTTTTGCCATGCATTGGATTGTTAACTTGTTCGGATGACATAGATTAATTGTAGTGAGGAGATCAGGCTGAAAGCCTGTAATAATTTAGCTTGGGGCATCGCCCCAAGAACAAGAATCAAATAATACTTTTATTTACGACCGGCCGTCCAATAAAATCAACAGACTTATCAATCTCTAACCAGGATTTGCAGCCACCGTATTCAGGAAGCAGGTCAAGCTGGAAAGATGCGCCGAACTCAAACACCTGTACTATCAATAAATGTATGCTGTTGCCCCAGCGTTCGAACCGTTCTTTAATAACTTCTTCCTTCCATGCATGAAAGGGATGCAGTCTTTTAACCATTTCCCAATCGGTGATTACCTGTACATCGGCAACCTGTACATAATATTTTATGTCTACCTTATCAGGTATTGTATGAAATCGTGTATCGCTTAAGAATGGACGCCATTCAGGCTTGATCATTTCTGTTGCCTGATGAAAAAGAGTAGGGAAGAGAATGAACTGTTTTCCTTTCAATTCAAAATCGCCGGAGCCTTCTTCATGTATACCTCCTTTACGAAGAATAATGCTTTGCTTTCCTTTGCCTAGTGCATCTACAATGCAGGCCCACTCTTTAAATGCTAAAGCCATTATTTCGTTTTTAAGCTTTTTTCATATTGAACTAAAAAATCGTCTAGGTTTTCATAACCGATACGTTTAGCAATAATCACTTTATTTTTGTCCAATACATATAATACAGGTGTTGCATAGATATCATACGTGATCTTAAAGTCTGTGTGGTTTTTAGAGTCACGCACGTTTAACCACCCTCCGATTTTTTTTGAACGGATAAATTTCAACCATTCTTCGTCTTTGCGTTCAATGTTTGCAGCATATACCTGAATGCCTTTTGCACGGTTCTTTAACCACCAGTCGTAAAGTTTTGGCGTTTCCTGCTGACAGTGTCCGCATTGAGAATCCCAAAAGAATAGGATGGTATACTTTGCCTGTACATCATACAGGTAACGGTACGTGCCCGTAGTATCGGTCATGTAAAGATTGGGAGCTTTCTTGCCAAGCAATAACGGATCTAATAAATCAACACGTTCTTTAATTTTCTTTACTGTTTCCGGAGTCGCCCAAAAACACTTGCCTTTCATATAGTATTCTTTCCCCAGGTGTACAAATACAGCATCCATGCCCATTACCTGAGAGGTCTCATATTTATAGGTATACTCACGTACATAATATTCAAACAAGTCCCCTTTTGGGTTACACTTGCTTATGATCATATCAATTTCTTTAATAATTGAATCAGGACGTTGAACAACAAGATTTTTAAAATAGCCATCAACCTTATTTACAAGTACCGGTGTACGGATCAAGCGGTCGTCGCTAAAATTTACATTGTCAAAATAATGTTTTTTATAATAATGAAATTGCCAGCTTGAATCAATGGAGCCATCAGCTTTTTTGGGAGCAGGTGGGACATCGACATCTTTTGTCGTTTTCAAAATGGCTGTGAACAAGCTATTCGGATTCGTTTTCAGAAAATTCTGTATATATGCAAGCATAGTAGAATCTATATCAGACAATTGCTTTGTGAGTACAGTTTTTTGCGTTGCAGCAGCAGACTTCATTAAATTATTTATAGAATCAGCTTTTGTTTTTTGATTCATAAAAAAACGCTGATAATCATAAAATGCTGTATTGTCCGGAGAATTTTTGAAATGCGCAGACTTTATCAGATTCGTTGTGTCAATAGAAAAAGATAGCGTTGACGGATTTAAAATAAAATCGAAAACCTTCTGTCCGGGCAACAAAAGGAAATACATCCCTTCTTTCAGGTGTGTTGTATCTGAAAATGAAACAAACCCTTTTGCATCAGCAATAGCCGTATCCTGGTAAAAACGCTTGTCGGCATAATAGCGTGCGAGATATACCGTATCAGCTTGTTTAACGCCTTTAATCGTTGCCTTGATTTCATAACCTAGGGGTTTGCCAGCGCTAAAGGACTGAAAGATGCTTGAAAATGCAATCAATAAGAATAGCAAAGGTGTTTTAATCGAATTCATTGTAAATGTGAATTAATGTATAAACAAAGTAGAATGAGTATTTCAATTTCTATACCAAAAGTAAATAGCTGTTAGATTATATGCAAAAAAGGCAGCCTTGCCACCTTTTTGCATATAATCTAACAGAAGTCTATTATTTAGGGAAGCCCTTTTTAAGAGCATCTGTTGCCGCTTTCTTAGCCGAATCTGCTGCTGCTTTTTTCTTTTGCTCAAGAATCTGCTGTTGTCTTTTCAGTTCAGCATCAGCAGCATCTTTTTGTTTCTGAAATTCCGCCGCCGCGGCATCTTTCTGTTTTTGCAATTCTGCTGCCGCCGCATCTTTCTGTTTTTGAAGCTCAGCTTCAGCATCCGCTTTTGCTTTGTCAATTTCTGCCTGTACTTGTTTTGCCTGATCGCTGTTCTTTAATTCTGAAATTGCTGCATCTTTTAATGCTGTTTTATCAACTTCTCCAAAGTTCGTTTTCACGATCGTAACTTTTGTTTTGTCATACGGGCCTTTTACATTTAAGTCAATCACAATGTTTTTCGGCATTGTAATTAAATTGCTTCCTACAAGGCTTGCCATCGCTTTATTGGCTTCGTTACCAAGCGCTCCGGAAGGAGTAGTTAACTGCATGTCATAATCCACGCTCCCATCAAGTTTGTTCTCACCTTTTGTAATGGCAAGTTTAGATTCACCTGATTTAATGTCAAATGGTTTAACAATTAATGATCCGTCAACAATAGTAAAGTTCAACAGCAGATCCTTTATTTCCAGCGGATCCATATTTTTCATTTTCGTTAAACTTGCTACTGTGCCCAATACCGGATTGCTTAGTACTTTTAAAGAACTGGAGCCTAATGAACCTTTCCCATTCAATGTTGAATAAATCGGCATCATTTCTTTATCCAGCAAACCATTCATAACAAGAGCCAGGTTAACATTGCCTTCTACATAGTTAGCAATCGGCGCCATCTTCTTTACAGAGTTGAATGTTTTGTATGCTTCTTTTGCAGCAACATCTTTCATTAACATATCCATCGCAAAAGATGGTTTTGTGATATCCTGTGTGTTATAATCGCCGCTGAATAAGAATGAACCTCCTAATGAGTTAAAGTTCAGCTTGTCCATTTTTACAATACCATTACGAACGATAATAGCACCCTTCATATTGGTCATATCCATGTTGCTATACAATACTTTGTCCATGGCAGCATTAAATGTAAAGTCAATATTTTTCGGAACCTCAACAACTTCCATTGGTACTTCTTCTTCCGGAGCGGCAGGTGTTGTTGTTGGTTCGTCTGACATCCATTCATTTACATCAAACTTTTTAGAAGCCATTGACATTACACCATGAATGGTTGAGTCTTTCCCTCCGAATGCATAGCCCATGTAGTTTGATACATAACCTGTAATATTATAATCGCTTTTACCAAGCATGCCTTCCATCGCTGCTATATTGAAACGCTCAGGTGTTAATGTCAGCAACCCTTTTTTCATCGTATACCCCTGAGGTAAATCTACACTCTTGTACACTAAGTCAGATATATCCAGACTTCCGCTTGTTTGTGTATTACCATAATTACCAGCCTGCACTTCAGATAAAATACCTTTCGTTGTCATGTCTGCGTTCATTCGGCCTGTTAGTGTAGTGCCTTCGATCGGGTAAATCTTCGTCATTTTTGCTAAGTCGATAATACCTTTGATACTTGCTTCGTAATTCGGATCATCAAAGTTTTTAACGAAGGCTTTCATTTCAAATGGTTCGCCATCAAGCAATAGTTTAAAGTAATCTAATAAGAATGTCGATGTCTTCATATTTCCATCGCTATTCACAACAGCGGACACATTGATGTTTTCAATCGGTTTCGGAAACTCCGAAGACTTAACGTATCCATTTGCCAGGTTCATGTTTGCCGTAACCATAGGCATTAATTTTAAAGTATCACTGTATTTGCCTTTAGCCTTAACATCCATTCCAAACAGACCTTTTAATGTTGTTCCTTCTATCGGATAGAATTTTGAAACATCTTCAAGTTTAACTTTGGCGACAACGTTTGCATCAATGTCATATGGATTCATACCATTCATCAGTAATCTGGCATCGATCGGGTTTTGTCCCATATCCATATGGAATTTTTTCAGATCAACAATCATATGGTCAATAACGCCATCTTTGTCGTCCACATGTAAATCAAGATTAATATTCTTAACGGCATCCGGTAAGTCAGGATATTGAAAATAACCATCTTTGATAAGCATGTTCAAGCCAAAACCCGGCATGGTTGTTTCGTTGTAAACTCCTTTCACATAACCGTCAAAACCAATGATACCTTCTGTTTTTACTTTTTCAAAATCTTTGTTGTATACCGCAGGTAAAAGAGATAATAAATTTTTAAAATCTGTTTCTTTTGCATTGTATGTGATATCCATTTTGATATCATCCGTAGGCATTTCAATAGCACCGTTGAACCCGAATTTAAAATCATTGATAGCAAATTCATTGTCTAAAAATTTATAAACAGATTTTGCTAAATCAATATTCATAGCAGCATCAGCTGTTACCGTTTGTCCGTCTAAGTATTTTGTACCATCGTATTCAACAAGTACGTTGGTTGATTTTGTATATGTTTTGAGATCATATACATCCGCCATTATATCGCCGCTACCTTTGTGGTCCAGATGTTTCAGTTCAGCATACATAGGCATTGTCTGATCATCATAAATGATTGTGCCATCTTTGATTTCCCATTTTTCAATACTCAGGTTTAGCGTGCTAGGTTCTTCAGGTGCAGCAGGCGCTTGTGTTGTATCCGGGTAAGTAATATCCCAGCTCATCTTACCGCTTTTGTCAAAAATTGTAACAATTTTAGGCTGATCCAGAAATACACCTTTAACTTTTATCTGATCTCCTGAAATAACACTCATGATATCGATTGTTAAACTGAATTGCTTTGCTGCGAAAAGCGTATCGCCTTTGAATTCTGTTACATTCGACACCAATCCCAATTCATCGATAGAGACTGTAAGGTTCGGGAAGTGAGAGAAAAGCGACAGGCTAAAAGATTCGGCGTTATACCAAACCTGTCCGTTGATATTTTTTTTGATCTGTTCGTCTATTATTCCTTTGATTTTATCCTTGAATAAAAAGGGCAGGATAAGCATAGCTAATAATAAGACTCCGATAGATATACCAGAGATCTTTAAGAATTTTTTCATACCTAGTATTTGTTGAGTTGAAAAGGAAATAAAATTCGGTTTGTACAATATTATATGACAAACGAAATTTACTAAAAAATCGTGCTTTTATGCTAGAATTAAAGGCTTTTTATTGAATAATACTTATTCGAGATAAAAATTCCGGATAACAACATCCAGTTTGTCCGTTTCCGTTAAAAACCCATCGTGGCCATACAGAGAATCAATGCATACATATTGTGCTCCGGAGATATGCTTCGCAACGTATTCCTGTTCGCAAACCGGAAATAAAATATCTGAAGAAATACCGATGACAAGTGTTTTAGAGCGGATAGATGCTAATGCTGCTGCAGCACTTTCTCTGTTTCTTCCTACATGATGACTGTCCATTGCTTTAGACAGATACCAATAGGAGTGGCAGTTGAAGCGTTTTACTAATTTATCACCCTGGTAATGCTGATAGGTAATAGCTCTGTAATCATCCGTTTTAGAAGAGTCTTCTTCACGCTGTGTTTCTACATAGGTCTCGTAACTTCTGTAGGAAAGCATAGCTATAGAGCGTGCCGTTTTCAACCCTTCTCTGCCTGCGTCAAGCGAAGGATTTTTCCATGTAGGGTCCATGTCTATTGCCATACGCTGCGACTCATTAAAGGCAATGCCCCAGGGAGAGTGAAATGCATTTGTAGATAATAGTATAAGATGCTGAAATAAATGAGGCTGTTGAATGGCCCACTCCATCGCTTGCTGCCCGCCCAGAGAACCGCCAATAAGTGTATGAATTTTTTTTATTTCTAAGTGTTCTCTCAGTATATCATGAATGGTAACCATGTCGCGGATGGTGACAACCGGGAAGGAAAGGAAGTATGGTTTATTTGTTTCCGGATTTGTTTCTGTTGGTCCGGTAGTGCCGTAGCAGGAAGATAGAATATTGGCGCACACGATAAAGTGTTCTTGCGGATTATATAAATAATCTGTACCAACAAGACCCGGCCACCAGGATTCTACATCGGAATTAGCGGTAAGCGCATGGCAAACCCAAATGATATTATCTTCATCTGCATTTCTGATGCCTGAAGTGGAATATTGAATGCGGACTTCGGGTAAAACAGCGCCGGACTCAAGCGTAACCGGAGATTTGTGCGTATAAATATGATACTCCATTATTGCAACGCAGTTAAACGTTCAACAATAGAAATCCCTGTAAAATACACTGTAGAAGTGTAAGAGCAGAAATGGGTAAGAGATAATGCTGTTGCTCGACTTTCGTCAAGTAGGGTGTTTTTAATCATATGCAATTAATTTATATGCCCTGTTTATTCAGGTCAGGAATTAGCACCTTTCTGGATTTGCTCCCGGAGGTTGCTAGAGGTTCAAAGAGCCCGTTCTCTCCCCTCTTCTTTATAAATCAACTACTACGTAATTGATTTTGAGTAGACAAAAATAGGCATGTCAATTAGAAAAACAAACTTTTATTTTGCATTCCACATAAAAATCTGGCGTTTGATTCAATTTATGAGCGAAAGAGCAGTGGTTTATTGTTTTAAAATAACTTCATACAGAATATTTAAAAAATGATATTGCTGTATCTTAGGGAGTTCTAAAATGAATATAGCTTAAAACAACTTTAGCTATGCATTCCCGTTATATACAATATAATATATTTAAGAGCGTATTGTTGAATTGTTCTTAAAATATTTATTTATTGCATGTTGTACTAAGTTACATTAGTGGCCACAAACCGTCAATCTTTCAATAATTCCAAATCAACTTTTTAAAAAGTACATTCAAATTCGTTTGAAAGAAAATAGTTAAATGACTCAATATAAAAATCCAAATTATTGGTTCTTGTTACTATCTGCAGTGTTAATGACCGCAATCGCAGTAATAAGTTATTTCTGTCCGAGCAAACTCCCATTTGCTACGGAAGGGGTGCCAATAAAATTGTACCGGTTAAATTATGGAATTATAGCACTTATGATTTTGCTGACAAATAATCTAACAGCAATAAGAGCATATTTGATTATTACAGGGTGGATTATGATTTTCTTTGTTGTTTCTACCTGGATAAACCTCCCAATAGAAGATGTTCTGCATTTTACCAAACAAGACAATATTTTACACTCAAATGTGGGTGTGATTTCTATTTTTATCGGAGTCATTTATAGCCAGACTCCGACAGAAAAGTCTCTATAAAATATTTAGGGCCTGCTCTTTTATTTTTTCCAGTTCCTCTTTCATCTGTACAACATAACGCTGGATATTTGCATCATTTGCTTTAGAACCAATCGTATTGATTTCACGGCCGATCTCCTGCGCGATGAATCCTAATTTCTTTCCACTAGGCTCAGGAATATCCATGGATTCTAAAAAATAATTTAAGTGGCTGCGCAAACGCACTTTTTCCTCGCTGATATCAAGTTTTTCAATATAGAAAATCAATTCCTGCTCAAAACGGCTGTTGTCTAATTGTTCGGATTTGCTGAATTCATCAAAATGCTGTCTGATGCGTGTACGAATAGCTTCGATGCGCTGTGGGTCAAATACTTCAACCTGAGTCAAGCAGTCGGCAATCGTTTTAATATATTCCTTAAATTTTAACGCAAGTGTGTTTCCTTCATCTGTCCGGAATTCATTGCACTTGGCAATAGCATCCAGCAAAACTTTTTGAATCAGCAGCCAGTCTTCCGTATTATCCGGATTTTCAACTTCAGATTCCATCGCCTTAGGCATTTGCAGTGCTAACTTAAATAAATCTGACGAGTCAACAATACCTATAGCATCAGCCGTTTCCTTAAGGTCTTTGTAATATAATGCAACCAGTTCTCTATTGATAAATACTTTTGGCTTAACACCTCCCTTTGATTGAACATCTATGCTCAAGCCCACTTTTCCACGCTCAACCGTATTGTTCAGCAGGTTTCTTATTTCAAGTTCTCTATCAGAATACTCTTTTGAAAGCCGTAGATTTAAATCTAAAAATTTAGAGTTAAGGGATTTAATTTCTACAGTAACTGAAATTTTATCGTTCTCAGCAGTCTGGGAACCGTAACCTGTCATTGATTTAATCATAAGAGAATACTTGTATTTAGCGCAATATAGTGAAAAGTAAAAAAGAACCTAAAGACTCTGAAGCGCTATGTAAGGAAAAGCAAAAAGGTCATGCACTTTTGCATGACCTTTCAGTTATTATATTAAACTAATTTATTCGCAACTAAATATTCAGCAATTTGAACTGCATTTGTAGCAGCACCTTTACGCAGGTTATCTGCAACGATCCATAAATTCAATGTTTTCGGCTGAGATTCATCTCTGCGTATGCGGCCAACAAAGACTTCATCTCTGTTATGCGCGTCCATTGGCGTAGGATACTCTAATTTAGACGGATTGTCTTTAACAATGATACCCGGAGCTTTAGAAAGTAATTCTTTTACTTCATTAACATCAAAGTCATTTTCAAACTCAATATTTACAGACTCAGAGTGTCCGCCAATAACCGGAACACGAACTGTTGTTGCAGTAACTTTGATTGAATCGTCGCCCATGATCTTGTTTGTTTCCAAAATCATTTTCATTTCTTCTTTTGTATATCCGTTTTCCTGGAATACATCAATGTGTGGCAATAAATTTAAATCAATCTGATATGGATATGCTTTTACACCATTCATAATGCCTTTACGTTCGTCAAATAACTGATCAACTGCTTTTTTACCAGTACCCGTTACAGACTGATACGTTGAAACAACAACACGTTTGATTTTATATTTTTTATGTAATGGCTCCAATACTACTACCATCTGAATTGTAGAGCAGTTCGGGTTTGCAATAATCTTATCTTCTTTTGTTAAAACATTTGCGTTTACTTCCGGAACAACTAATTTCTTAGTCGGATCCATTCTCCATGCAGAAGAGTTGTCAATTACTGTGGTGCCAGCGGCAGCAAACAACGGTGCAAGCTCTAAAGATGTTCCTCCACCCGCTGAAAATACAGCGATTTCAGGCTTCATAGCGATTGCTGTTTCGGCTGTAACTACTTTATACTTATTACCATTGTATTCTACTTCTTTACCAACTGACTTTTCAGAAGCTACAGGAATTAGTTCTGTTATAGGGAAATTACGTTCTTTAAGAACGTTAAGCATTTGGGTTCCTACCAAACCGGTAGCGCCAACTACAGCTACTTTCATTTGTTTACTTTAGTTAATTAATTAACACTTTTTAAAAAGAGTCGCAATTTACCACTTTTTTTCTCCTAATTTCACTTATTCAATCGATGTTTTTTGACTAATATTTTTAACGGTATAATATTTTTAATGTAATGATTAGGGTTGTAAAAGTCTTTTTTACAGGATGTTTAGTCTTGTTTAGTGCGTCATTAATTGCTCAGGTATATCATTTTGACACAAGAGAAATACCGATAAATTGGTATGGCAACCGAAGCGATTTTACTGTTAATGCCGTAGGTGAGTTACAATTGAGTGCTGCAGCGGGCACAACCACAGCTTTATTAAGCTGGCCAATCGACAGAACTGAAAATACTTCCTGGGAATTTTTAGTACGCTACGATTTTGCAGCATCTGCCACCAACTATGCAAGCTTCTACTTGCTTTCTTCTGCAGAGGATCTTGTGTCTTCAACAAATAGCGCATATTATTTAAAAATAGGAGGAGAATCGGGAGCAACGGATAAACTTGAATTGATTTTTCAGTCGGGTTCATCCAAAACAACCATTATAGCCAGTCAATCCGGTCTTGCCGGAGGCAATACCATTGCCATGCGGATTCGCATCTGTCAGTTACAAACAGGTGAATGGCTGCTGTTTGGAGATGAAACAGGCGGGCGTAATTTTGTTGCCATTGGAAAAGGAACACATGTTTCTTCTGCGCAGTTTTTATTTTCAGGTATTCGCTGTCTGTATACGTCTACACGCAGAGATAAATTTTATTTTGATGATATAAAAACAGAAGAACCGTTTGCAATAAAAAAGTACGAATTCAATAACGAAAAACAACTTACAATCATCTTCACCAAACCAATAAAAAATCCGCATGAAACCCAGCTAGATATTGATCTGGGGCAGGTATATACAAAACTTTTTGTTGAAAATGTACTGGAAATAAAAACGGATAATGCTATTGACCCGGGTCAATATACGATACGGGTGTTAAACGCACATTCGATTCACGCAGACACGCTGATAAGCAACCTGGCAGTTATAAAAAAAGATGCCCGCTATTATGCCGGACAGCTGCGTATTACAGAGTGGATGAGCGATCCCAGTCCTACATACGGCTTGCCGGAGATAGAATGGGTAGAGATTATAAATGTATCAGACACACGTATTGAAACGGCTCAATTGTCCTTGTCAGATCCTACTAAAAAAGTAAAACTCCCTGCGTATTCATTAAAAAAAGATTCTGCTGTTGTACTTTGTTCGGCCGGGGGATGTGCACAATTAGACATCCATAATTGTATTGAAGCAGATGCATTACCCAATTTAAACAACACGGCAGATTCCTTATTTCTCTGGGCAAACGACACCATATTGGTTGATTATATTCACTATGACATAACGTTGCTTCCCAATGATTACCGCAGAAACGGTGGGTATTCCATTGTCCGTACTAGATTGCCTCAAGCCTGCGTATACGATCAGCATCTCGCTTATGCTTCCGAACAACAGGGCGGTTCACCTGGTATTGCTTCAGGCAGCATTACACAAGTGAAACTCCGCGCTACATCCGAATTTATTTCAGATACAGAAGCACATATTTTTTTAAATGCAATCGGCTCCATTCAAGGGCAGCATATATCCGCGTATAGAACTATTAATGCAACCAGTCTGGTGATGAACTATTCAACGCAAATAGAACTGCTTTTTGAAGAGGCAATTTTGCCCGGCAACGCAATTACCCTTACCCTTGACTCCATAAAAACATGTTTAAATCATACAGATTTTCTTGGTGCACAAATTCAATTGGTTCATCCAAAAAAGATTGAAAAGGGAACTGTTTTTTTTAATGAAATATTATACAATGCATATTCCGGAGGCGTTGATTTTATTGAACTTTACAATACATCTGAAGAATTTATTCAGTTGAAAAATATATATTTTATGTATGCCGACCCGAAAGGCAGGCAGCAACAAGCGTTTTTGAAAAAAAATCTGACAATTGCTCCCAATGACTTTGTTGTATTGGCTGCGGATACAACATTATTAAAACGACAGTACCCGAACACACGTATTGAAAACTGTGCTCAAGTACCGGGTTTCATTTCATTTGCAGATGAGGGCGGAACATTGATTATGAAAAACGAAATGCCTGATACATTGGATATGATCACATTTAACGATGACTTGCAGAACCCGTTAAACAGAAGTAATGAAGGCATTTCACTTGAAAAAATAGATGCCTATAAAACATATTATTCAGCAGCAAACTGGACATCATCCGCATCCGGAGCAACACCCGGTTATATCAATAGCCAGAATTTGAGTGCACCGCCAGAAGAGTCGCAGCCTTTTTATTGTCAGCCGTGCCACATCACTACCGATCTGAACGGAAGGAACGATTATGTACTGCTGTATCTGAATCCCTCAACGACAGGAACATTTGCATCCGTAAGTATCTACACACTTGCAGGCGAACTCGTTGATAAGGTATGTGTAAATCAACTGCTTGGAAACCAAAACATATTCCAATGGAATGGACAGCAACAATCAAACACACTTTTAACCGATGGTATCTACATTGCAGTAGCTGAATGGTGGTTGCCAAATGGAAAGATGCGCACAGCAAAAATTGCTATAAGTACTTCACACTATTGAAAATATATCCTGTTTTGTGGATAAACCAAGCGTGTATATAACCTTTTTTATACTATTTTTGTATAGGTTTTTAGGTAACACGTTCATTAAATCACATTAGGGTTATTATGAGTACGAGTAAAAAGAAGTCTGTTACAAAGAAAGTTGCAAAGGTTGCCAAACCTGCTAAAAAAGCAACAGCAAAAAAATCGGCCGCAAAGAAACCCGCAGTTAAAAAAGCAACAGTAAAAAAAATCGTTGTTAAAAAAACTGCAAAGAAAGTTGTTACTAAAAAAGCAGTTGCAAAACCCTTAAAAAAAGTGGCTGCTAAAAAGGCTACAGCAAAAACAGTCATCCCTACAGCAAAAAAGACTATTGCTAAGCCTGTTTCCAAAAATCCAAAAACGAAAGAAGTGAAAAAAGACGACAAAGAAAAAGCAGGTCCAAAAGACACTGCCGGACAGACACCCAAAAATATGCCCTTGCTGAGACAAGAGCCAGCGTACCTTCAGCGGACAATGAACGCACCAAAAGATGATCGTACGCATTATTCAAAAGAGGAGTTGAAAGAGTTTGAAGCAATCATTGTAGAAAAACTTGAAACAGCCCGTAAGCAATTTCAATTTGCCAAAGAAGTACTGAACCGTAAAAACGATGAAGGTACCGACAATACAACCGGCAATATCAAGATGCTTGAAGATGGCGCAGATGTTCTTGAAAAAGAAAGTTTCAGCGCATTTGCAGCGCGTCAGCAAAAATTTATCCTTCAGTTGGAAAATGCGTATGCACGTATTCAGAACGGTACGTACGGCATTTGTATCGTAACAGGAAAGTTAATCCCGAAAGAGCGGTTAAAGCTTGTGCCGCATACACAACACACGATTGAAGCTAAAGAACAAAGAAAATAATCTCCCTGAATGAATTTCTTACAAAATCATATTGAAAGCATTATTTTCTGCGCAACAGATCCGGTAAAGCCTGACGAGATCCGTCAGTGTATGTCGGAAATGTTTGAAGCAGAAATTCCATTAGATGACATATTAAATGCAGTTGATGACTTGCTTTCAAAATATGAAGATGAAACGTTTCCGTTTCAGATCCTGCAAATAGGAGGCGGATATCAATTTATGACCAAACCGGCATACCAGTCTAGTTTGGGTATATTTCTGAAACAAAAATCAAAAAAGAGGCTTTCTACATCGGCATTGGAAACAATGGCTATTGTTGCCTACAAACAACCCATTACAAAAGCTCAGATTGAACAGATTCGTGGTGTAAACTGCGATTATGCCATGCAAAAGCTTCTTGAAAAGGAATTGGTAGAGATTCAGGGAAAATCAGACGGCGTGGGCCGCCCGATCCTGTACGGTACAAGTCAGAAGTTTTTAGAATATTTCGGGATAAACAACATAAAAGACTTACCTTCGCCTAAAGATTTCAGTTCAGAAGTCAACGAAATAGGGGAAGTAAATGACCCGGAATACAACGCATTAGCAAGTCAGGCAATCGCAGAAATCAGCGGCGAAGCAATAATCGAAGATATTCCTCAGGAAGAAATACCGGAAGAAGAACCTAACGAAGATTTGCCGGAAGATACAAGCACACAAAATGAGCAAACAGAGAACGAATAATAACAAGAGGCCCGCGAATAGCAGGCCTGCTTCGTCTAAAGGCAGATCGAATTCAGCAGAAGGCGGTCGTGGCCCTAAAAAATCATCAAATACAAGATCAACATCATCTCGCAGTGAAGAGGGGCGTTCATCACGTTCCGGCTTTGATAAAAAGACTTCATCAAAAAGACCATCTTCATCATCAAGAGGTGGTTCTGAAAGAGGACCGAAAGAAGAAAAGGATCTGTACGGTTCAAAGAGAACAACACAATCCAGAGCGAAGAAATTTGAAACATCTAAAAGAGCTGTAGGGAGAGGCCCATCCGGCCGTAAACCCGCTAAAAAATCATACACCGATAAAGATGAATCGTTTATCCCATATGATAAACGTTCAGAAGATACAAAAAGCCCTTACATAAAAAGAGGCATTGCGCAGTCAGGTGAAGACAGGCGCCCACAACCAGATAGAGGAGTAGAAAGGCGTCCAGCTAAACGTTCGGAT
Organism: Cytophaga hutchinsonii ATCC 33406; assembly: GCF_000014145.1. NCBI lineage: Bacteria > Pseudomonadati > Bacteroidota > Cytophagia > Cytophagales > Cytophagaceae > Cytophaga > Cytophaga hutchinsonii. The sequence continues at coordinate 172,985 of NC_008255.1, forward strand.
TCAAGAGGCGGTGATGACAGAAGTCCTGCAAAACGTTCTTACACAAAAAGAGGAGAAGGTTCTGCTGAATACAAAAGCAGAGCTGGAGAAGGACGTTCTTCTGCACCTAAAAAAACATTTGGTCCGAAACGTGAAGATGATTCAAGAAGCGGGCGCGGACCGGCAGCGAAGTTTCCTAACAAACGCACCTCCGGTTCAAGAGAAGAATCCGGCGACTTCAAGCGTAAGCCAACTACAAGAAGATCATTCGATGCAGACGAAAAGGAAAGTAAGCCACGCGGCAGAAAAGAACTATCAAACGATGACTTTGACGCAGATTTCGATGCTGATTTTTCAGACGAAGACCGCAATAAAAAAGACAAACCTAAATTTGATAAGGATCAGGTAAAAAAAGGACGGAAGGCCTACGAAAACAAACTGGATAAACTTAGTAAACCTAAGCCGAATGCAGTAAAGGTAAGTGCTCCGGATTCATTCGAGATTCGTTTAAATAAATATATATCAAATTCAGGTATATGTTCGCGCCGCGAGGCCGATCAGCTTATTATAGAAGGTACTGTAAAGGTAAACGGCATTGTGGTAACAGAACTTGGTTATAAAGTTAAACCAGGCGATTCAGTTAAATACAATAACAAAGTATTGAATCCGGAAAAATCCGTATATGTATTGTTGAACAAACCGAAAGATTTCATCACTACTATGGAGGATGAGAACGATCGCAAGACAGTAATGCAGCTGGTTGCAAACGCTACCAAAGAGCGTATCTACCCGGTTGGAAGGCTGGATAGAAACACAACAGGTTTACTGTTGTTTACCAATGACGGTGAGCTTGCACAGAAACTTACACACCCATCAAACAAAGTAAAAAAAATCTACGAAGTGGAATTGGACAAACCAATCACGGCAGAAGATTTCGATAAAATTGTAGACGGCAAAATCCATTTATTTGATGGTCCGGTAAAAGTAGACGAAGCAGCTATCATTTCTCCGAGCAAAAAAATAATCGGCATTGAAATACATGAAGGCAGGAACAGGATTGTTCGCCGCATTTTTGAATCATTAGGATACGATGTATTAAAACTGGACCGGGTAATGTATGCCGGTTTAACAAAGAAAAATATTCCAAGAGGCTCCTGGAGGTATTTGACAGCAACAGAAGTAAATAAAATTAAATACTTAGACTAAAAGTAAAACTTTTCAACGAAGTTGAATAAAAAGAAATACGCATGAAAGAATTATCAGACGTTATATTAGATCGAATCGACGCTATTTGTGACGAAGCAGATTTGCTTTTTGAAGATGAGAAAAGTGAAGAAGCAATTGCAAAGTATAATGAAGCATTGACGCTGCTACCTGAACCTATTGAAGAATACGAACCTTCTGCATGGTTGATTTCTTCTATTGGGGATGTATACTTTTTCGATGAAGAATATGAAAAGGCATTGGCTCAATTTGAACACGCCATGGGTTGCATTGACAGTGAAGATAATCCTTATTTGCTGTTACGCGCAGGTCAGTGTCATTTTGAACTAGGCCAGATGCAGGACGCAGAAGATACCATGCATGAAGCATACTTAATTGAAGGCGAAGAAATTTTCGAAGAAGAAGATCCTAAATACTGGGAATTCTTAAAAAGCAAAATAACGATCGTCGATTAATAGCATTTTATATCCTATTGAGATTAACAAAAACCTATTCATACTCCGAATAGGTTTTTTTGTTAATTTGCCCGAGTTCAATTTTTGAAAAATAAAATGTATATTAAGTTATGCTTTAACCAAAACGACAACTAATGCTACTTAAAGGTATGTTAAAAGTACTTCCCTGGATTATAATATGCGCACTTGGCATTTACATCTACATAAGCTCCAGACCAATTTTTAATATTGGCGGAGAGGATGATAAGATTGAAGTAACCAATCATGTAATTATTGAAAAGATAGAATTACTGGGCAAGCTGGAGCTTTGTAAATTCTATATGAAAGATATTGTTGAACATAAGGTGATCAAGCCTTGGTACGACAAGGATTCCAAAGTTGTTCTGATTATTTCAGGCGAAGCGGTAGGATGTATTGATCTGAGAAAAATTGATTCTTCTTCCGTACAGATTACAGAAAAACAAGTTATTGTTACGTTGCCTCCGGCAGAGATTTGTTCTTTTAAAGTAGATCATCAGTCGTCTAAAATCTACGATATTGAAACAGGATTTTTTGAAGACGATAAAAAGGTTATTGACAAGGCATATCAATTAGCCGAAACAGAAATTCAAAAATCAGCAACAAAGATGGGCATTGAAAAGCAAACTCGTTTGAATGCCGAAATTATATTGAAACCTTTTTTATCTGGACTAACAGATAAAGAAATTGTTTTAAAGTAATCTTATAAATGAATTCTTCTGAAAAATTCCCACAACACAATTCCACCGGTAACTGAAACATTGAAAGAATGTTTCGTACCAAACTGAGGGATTTCAATAGCATGATCACTCAGTTTAATAACTTCTTCTGAGACTCCATACACTTCATTTCCAAAAATCAAAACGTACTTATTTTCTTTATTGATTGAGAAGTCCTGTAATGCAATGCTTTTATCCGTTTGTTCAATAGAAAGAATCTGGTAGCCATTCGCTTTTAATTTTGGCAAAAAACCAACAGCCAACGGTGCATGTTCCCATTCAACAGACTCTGTAGCACCTAACGCCGTTTTGTGAATTTCCCTGTTGGGAGGAGTTCCGGTTATACCGCACAAATAAATTTTTTCAATTTGAAACGCATCTGCTGTTCTGAAAAAAGACCCAACATTGTGCAGGCTGCGTACATTGTCTAAAACAATTATGATAGATGTCTTTTTGGTCTTTTTAAACGTCTCAACCGACATGCGGTTCAGTTCGTCCATGGATAGCTTTTTCATAGTAAATTGCCTGCAACAGGCGATTTATGCGCCTGAAGGTGTTGTGAATAACTCAATTGGCAAATGCAGTGCTCAATTATTAAATTTATCTTTTACAATACTGTTTTAACAATTCCATACGGGGCACCCATAAGCACATTTCAAATCTACACATTTGAAATGACTTTCAGTATTGTAAATAAAAACTCAAACGAATCAACATCGATTCAATAATTATTCCATTCATCCAACCAATATTGTTTTGAGTAAGACAAAAGAAGCCACAGAAACACCATTGATGAAACAATACAATGCTATCAAAGGGAAATATCCCGGGGCCTTGTTATTATTTCGTGTAGGGGATTTTTATGAAACATTTTCTGAAGATGCGATAAAGGCATCAAAGGTATTAGGAATTACATTAACCAAAAGAGGCAATGGTACCGCATCAGAGACTGCATTGGCAGGCTTTCCGCATCATTCACTTGACACATATTTACCCCGCCTGGTGCGTTCCGGATTGCGTGTAGCAATTTGTGATCAGCTGGAGGATCCTAAATCTGTAAAAGGCATTGTTAAACGTGGTGTAACAGAACTGGTAACGCCCGGCGTTTCATTTAATGACCATGTACTCGACGTAAGTAAGAACAATTATCTGGCTGCGATTCATTTTCAAAAAGACTCACTCGGAATTTCTTTTCTGGATATTTCAACGGGTGAGTTTTTAACAGCGCAAGGCGATAGACATTATATCGATAAACTTCTGCAGAGTTTTTCACCGTCTGAAGTATTGTTCTGTAAACAAAAGAAAGAAGTATTTATTGAATACTTTGGTGACAGATACAATACCTATGCACTTGAAGACTGGATTTTTGCGTATGATTTCACCTATGATTTATTAATTCGTCATTTTCAAACAACTTCACTAAAAGGCTTTGGTATTGAAGAAATGCTGGAAGGCATAACATCTGCCGGTGCTATTCTTCATTATTTGAATGAAACAGAACACAAAGAAGTTGCTCATATTACGCGTGTAAACAGAATTGAAGAAGAACGTTATGTATGGCTGGATCGTTTTACCATCCGCAACCTGGAACTTGTAAATGCGCAGCAGCTGGAAGGTGTTCCACTGATCGAAATTCTGGATCATACAAAGACACCGATGGGCGCGCGCTTATTGAAAAAGTGGCTGATTCTTCCATTAAAAGAATTAACACCCATACAGGAACGTTTGGATACGGTAGAGCTTCTGGTTAAAAATAAAGAGCTGACGACAACATTGGTTGACGAGCTCAAACCAATAGGAGACCTTGAACGACTGATCTCTAAAGTGGCTGCACGCAGGGTGAATCCAAGGGAAATGGTTCAGTTAAAGCGTTCGCTGGAACGTTTGGTTCCGATACAGCAGCTACTTAAACAGCAAGATCAGCATGTTCTGTTAAAATTAGCAGAGCAGATAAACCCGTGTGAATACTTGGCCGGCAGAATTCTGAACATGCTTAAAGAAGATGCACCGATGCTTACCAATCAGGGGAGAATCATTCGTGATGGCTGTAATGCAGAACTGGACGAGCTTCGTGCAATTGCATATACAGGTAAAGACTATCTGCTGCAGATACAGCAAAGAGAGATCGAACGTACAGGAATCAGTTCATTAAAAATATCATACAATAAAGTTTTCGGATATTATCTTGAAGTAACAAATACACATAAAGAAAAAGTGCCTGCAGATTGGATTCGTAAACAAACGTTGACAGGTGCAGAGCGTTACATTACAGAAGAACTAAAGATCTACGAAGAGAAAATTTTAGGTGCTGAAGACAAGATCAATGTAATCGAACAAAAAATGTTTCAGGACCTTGTACTTGAAGCAGAAAGTTATATAAATCCAATCTTACAGAATGCCCGCATAGTTGCTCAGATAGATTGTTTGTGTTCGTTTGCTCATGCTGCTGTTGCTAATAACTATTGCAAACCAATTGTTGAAGACAGCGCATTGATTAATATTAAAGCCGGTCGCCATCCGGTGATTGAAAAACAATTGCCGTTGGGGGAGAGCTATATTCCCAATGATATTTATCTGGATGATGAGACGCAGCAGGTGATGATCATTACTGGTCCCAACATGGCCGGTAAATCTGCCTTGCTCCGGCAAACAGCATTGATTGTGCTGATGGCACAGGCAGGCAGTTTTGTTCCGGCAACACATGCTACCATCGGTACGGTTGATAAAGTATTTACACGTGTAGGTGCTTCAGATAACCTTTCAAAAGGCGAATCAACATTCATGGTTGAAATGAATGAAACAGCAAGCATCTTAAATAATCTAAGTGGTAGAAGTCTGGTATTGATGGATGAAATCGGCCGTGGTACCAGCACGTATGATGGAATCTCCATTGCCTGGGCCATTGTTGAACATTTGCATAACCATCCGAACTTCAGGCCAAAGACATTGTTTGCAACGCACTATCACGAATTGAATCAATTAACAGAAGATTTAAAACGGGTTAAAAATTTCAATGTGTCTGTAAAAGAAGCCGGCAACAAGGTTATATTTATGCGTACACTGAAGCCGGGCGGCAGTGAACATAGCTTTGGTATTCATGTTGCACAGATGGCCGGCATGCCAACAAGCCTGGTACTGAGAGCAAATGAGATCATGGGACATTTAGAAAAAGAGCATGTACGTGAAGGGCATGAAGATAAATTAAAAGAAGTGCCGAAGTCGACCCTGCAAATGAGTTTGTTTGAAGCAGCAGATCCGGCGTGGGATTCCATAAAAAAAATATTAACGCAAACAGATGTGAATATAATGTCCCCTGTAGAAGCTCTTTTAAAATTGAATGAACTAAAACAGCTAATTAAATAGATGAAGTGTTCAGGAATATTTTAATCAATGCCAACACGAAAAAATATTCAGATGTAACAACTTGTAAACGAACTTTCTTCACTTTTTTTATTAAAAAAACGAAAAAAATCGAACGAAGGTGTTGCATAATTAATGCAAAGTGTTACCTTTGCATCCACAATTAATTAATGTATTGCGAAAGTAGCTCAGTTGGTAGAGCACGACCTTGCCAAGGTCGGGGTCGCGAGTTCGAATCTCGTCTTTCGCTCTTCTAAACGGAACCTCTTTATTGAAGAGGTTCTTTTTTTGAAAGTCTTTGAATTGCTCGGATGGTGGAATCGGTAGACACGCAGGACTTAAAATCCTGTGAACCTTAAAGTTCGTGTGGGTTCAAGTCCCACTCTGAGTACTAAAAAAGGGAAGCACTGCGCTTCCCTTTTTTTATTTTTATTGAGGTAATTTATATCCCGGCAGACTCAAATATCCCGCTTTTTGCTCTAACGAAACAATTCAAAAAAATAGATTAATCTATATAAATTCTTATATTAGGTAGTATTTCAAAGGCTATGCATCAAACAGTTATCCATTATATAGATGATGATCCGGAGGATATTGAATTTTTTCAATATGCAATAGATACTATTCACCAGCAGATCATTCTGCATACGCATACAAAAGAAGCAAGCCTGTTTGCAGCCCTGAGAAATGAGAAGCATGCCAATCAGATTCTCTTCCTAGACATAAATATGCCTGGCAAAAATGGCATTGAAATATTGAAAGAAATCCGCAAGTCAGAAGCACTGCAAAAGACTCCTGTAATCATGTATTCTACAACCAAAGATGCCAGCATTATAGAGTTGTGCCAGCAGTTCGGCGCTAATCTATATGCAATAAAACCCGTATCCTTCAGTTCAATCGGAGATATTATAAACAAAATAATTGCCATAAACTGGCACGAATTTAAACCTGAATCTAATACGTTTGTAATTAGCGCGTCAGTGTAGTGAATTATCATGAATGAATTTATAGCAAGCATAAAATCCGCTACCGCAAGTCTTCATACACAGCTTGAGCAATCAGAAATTTCCAACGTAATCATGTCGCAGCTAGTAACGGAGAAAGCATATGCCGAATATCTGTCACGTATACAATGCATGCATGAAGACATTGAAAAACACACATTTCCCATCATTCATACGATTATAAAAGATACTGCACAGCGCACTAAGTCAACTGCGATTGCAGCAGATCTGGATCAATTGAAATATGCCTCAGCAGTAAACAAAACTTTTTTAGATGCAGCACATTCTCCGGATCTTAATTTCAATTTAGGATTAATGTATGTAACGGAGGGGTCGGTTTTAGGCGGACAAGTTATTCTGAAGAATATTAAAAAACAGTTAGGCGAAGATATTGCCAGTCGGTTTTTAAATGTGTATGGCCAACAGACAGGGCATTTATGGAGATCATTTTTAATTCAACTGTCGGAATATCAAAGTACATTGAGTGAAAAAGAAAAGATGACAATTATCGATGGCGCAAAATATGGCTTTGAAAGAGTATACTCAATTCTAATGTGAGAGTAGTTTCAAATGAAAATAAAAGATATTGTTAATCGGGATCTTGTAAATCTTCAGAATTGTGATCAGGAACCCATTCACATTCCTGGCAGTATTCAGCCTCATGGTTTTTTAATTGCCATTACAAAAGAAACCTGGGAGATTCGTTTTTGCAGCGAAAATGTTATTGACTTTATTGGCTTAAGTCACAAACAACTCTTAGGTAAAAAAATTACAGAAATATTCGACGATATTTTTTTCGGTAAAGTAATTCAATGTAAAGATTATGCTGTCGGCGAATCTAAGCTTATCCAGGGAAAGATTGAAGATAAAGAATTTGACTTTACGGCACATCAAAATGAAGATGTAATCATATTGGAATCTGAGATCCATATTGATAATACGCCAAAAAATGATTTGTTTGATATGTCGAAGCAATTCATGGATTACATGGAAGATTCGCATACACTAATCCGCCTGTGCGAATTAGTGGCTAGTGGTATCAAAAAGGTAACCGATTATGATCGGGTGATGATTTATCGTTTTGATAAAGATTATAACGGAGAAGTAATTGCGGAGGCAAAACAGGACAAGTTGGAATCTTTTTTAGGTCTGCACTATCCGCATACAGATATTCCTGTTCAGGCGCGTGAATTATATATAAAAAACTTGCTGCGTGTAATCGGAGATGTTAATTACAAACCTGTACCGATTTATACCATCGATGATTCTGAAAATCAAAATCTTGATCTGAGCTGTTCAGTTTTAAGAAGCGTTTCACCCATTCATGTTCAATACCTTCATAACATTGGTGTTGGTGCAACCCTAACCATATCCTTAATTCATAAAAAGAAATTGTGGGGCCTGGTAGCATGCCATCATTACTCACCAAAGTATCTGCATTATGAAACTAAGCTTGCCGCTAAGCTGCAGGGACATTTCATTACATCACAGATTGAAATAAGAGAACAAAACGAGCAATATGCTACTTCACAAAAACTGCATCAGGCAGTTGATGATTTAATATCGAGAAAATTCAGTGCAGATCGTAATTCCCTCAAGGATATTGTAATAGATTCTAATGTATTGCAGCTTTGCAAAGCTGCCGGCATTTCAATTTTAATTGATAAAAAAGAAGTGTATAAGTCCGGACTAACGCCAGCAGACGGAGACATACAGAAGCTGGCAGAATATGTAAAACACGCGATAGATAAAGAACAATACGCGACACACTTTATAACCGCTGAGTTGCCTGATTTTAAAAATATTACAGCGAGCGGTATTGCAGGAATAAATTATCATGCACTTGACAAAACGTCTAATAGTTGCATCATGTGGTACAAGCCTGAAACCATAACAGAGGTAAAATGGGCAGGTGATCCAAACAAAGCAATTGAAAAAGATAAAAACGGACTTTCTCCCCGCAAATCATTTGAATTATGGGGAGAAAAAGTAAAGAATCAAAGCATTCCCTGGTCTCAGCCGGATTTAATTGCTTCATCTAATTTTGCGAATTTTTTACAGAAGCATCTAGGGTATATTTTTCTTGCTGAAGAAGAAGAAAAGCAACGCCAGATGACAGAAATATTAAAAGAAGTCAATTCCGAATTAGAAAACATAAACTGGATCAGCACACACGACCTTCAGGAACCCTTGCGGAAAATTCAGATTATAACCTCCTATGTATTATCGGTTGAAAATACATTGTCAGAAGCCTCTTATGAAAAGCTACAGAAGATTAATAAGTCTGCCAATCGTATGCAAGCACTTATATCAGACATTTTAAGATATACCAAATTAAAAGCCAGCACAGAAATACTGGAGTCTGTCGATTTGAAAAACATCGTTACTGAAGTTATACAGGAAGTAGATGATGCACTGGAAGCAAAAAAAGCAAACATTTATATATCCGATTTGCCTGAAATGTCGGGAATACCTTTTTTATTGGCACAGCTGTTTTTGAATCTCATCAGCAATTCTTTAAAATTTGCCGACGCGACCCGCGTTCTTTCAATTCACATTGTTCAAGAGGGCATTATAGTAAAAGAAGAACAGGAATATTATAAAATAAGCTATACAGACAATGGCATAGGATTTAATAAAGATTATAATGAATTGATTTTTAAGATCTTTTCACGATTACATTCAGTTGCAGAATATCCTGGTTCAGGAATCGGATTGGCGTTGTGTAAGAAAATAATGAAAACACATAAAGGCTTT